>VGXF01000006.1 GCA_016873435.1 Nitrospira sp. | reverse complement strand
TCCTTGTATTCCGGCTTCAGGTCTTTTGGAATGGCGGCTTCCGGCGTCAACGCAGCGATCCGGCGCTGCGCCTCGTCCAGCTCAACTTTCACCTCCGTGATCTGCTGCTCGTGGAGCCGATTATATTCTGGCAGTGACGTCATGTTCCTGCCGACGGTCTGCATGGCCAGCCGTTTCATCAACGGCAGCGATTCATAGGCTGCCAGTGTTTCAGTGTTCGCTTTGATCTTCGTTTGTAGATCAGTCATCTGCGTGACCAGCCGCCATTCGAGCAGTCGGACCTCATTTAAATCGCGCTGTTTCTCCGCCTTGTAGGCGAGCAGCGGGGTGAGTTCACGGAACCGCTCGTACTTTTTGCGCAGGGCCGCCTTGTCCGCGCGCGACCGAGCATAGAACTGGTGCATCTGTGCTTCGAAGCCGAGCTCGCCAAGCGCGATGGTGGCGACGGTCTTCTCCACCGGCATTTCGTACCGCGTGATGAGACTCTTATAGGGGAGCGGCGCATACTTGAGCGCGCGGGCGATGAGGCCGGTTAATTCGTCCGACCGCCGGTGGTCCGGGCTGATGACGAGCAGCCGTTTGTTGTTGCGGGCCAGCGTGACAATCAACGGGATGAGCTTGCTCCGGCGTTCAGCTAGGTCGTCGGTCCAATAGGTTGTGAGGGCGGCGGACTCGGGTGCCGTGCGGGTACGGGCCGTTTCGTCCGGATGGAGCCAGGGGATCAAACGCTCGGCGGGCCCCAGTGTGAACTTGTCGGCCTGGGTGGCCATAATGGACAGTCGCTGCGAAACGGTCTGAACAAACCCGGCCGCATCAGGGACGATGGTCGTGGGGCCGACGTTCTGGCCAAGCGATTCGTAGGTTTGAACGAGTGCCGCGTCGGGGGCGTGGCCGATCACGACGCCTTCCGTCGGTTCGAGGTCGCTTGCTGTGTCACCCGGCACGAGACTGACCGGCAAATCTTCCGGCAGATGCGTGCCAGCCGGCAGGGCTATCTTATAGAGTAAGAGTGTGCCGACGGCCGCCATCTGCCGGCCGTTTGGGGAGGCAATCGGTGTGTCGCCGTTGCGATTCAGCACTGCCCGGCTTTCCTCGGCCAGCGCGCGACTATAATAATAAAGCAGGTCAGAGAGTTTCATTGCACGCATCATAGCAGGACGGTGAAAAAGTCCGCCAGTTTTGTGTTGTTTGAGCAATTCGCGCACCACAGAATCTTGTGGTGGCCCTCCAAAAATCAGCGATTTTTGGCCCATTCCTTGATTGACTTTTGCCCGACCGAGTCCGTATCATTTCGCCTTCACACAGAAGGAGTTACGCCACATGAAAGTGCTGTTGAAGGAACACATCGAGGGCGTGGGACACCTGGGTGACGTACTGGAGGTGTCCGACGGCTTTGCCCGCAACTATCTGCTCCCCCGCAAGAAGGCGATTGAAGCCAATGAGCGGAATGTCAAGGAATTCGAGCACCATAAGCGCATCGTGGCCGAGAAGGCTCGCAAGGAAAGGCTCGAACTGGAGACCTTTGCGAAACAAATCTCTGCCGTGTCGCTGAGCTTCACGGTGAAGGCCGGCAAGGATGGCAAGATCTTTGGTTCAATCACGAGCAAGGATATCGAAGAGGGGCTGGCCGGGAAGGGCGTGACGGTGGACCGCAAGAAGATCCATCTCGCGCAGCCAATTAAGGCGCTCGGGTCGGTGGTGGTGCCGGTGAAGCTGCATCGCGACGTCACGGCGACGGTGACGGTCGAGGTCGTGAAACATCACGAGGAGGCTGCAACCGACGAGGCGGCCGAGGGCCACGACGAGCACAAGAAGCACGACAAAAAAGCGAAACACGAGAAGCACGACAAGCACGAAAAGGCCGAGAAGCACGAGGTGATTGAAAAGAAAGAGAAAAAGAAAAAAGGCAAGGACGAGTAAGCCATGAGTGATGCCGAAGCGTCCATGCAGGCCTTGAAAAAGTCCGATCCGGCCGTCTACGCCGCGATCAAGGCCGAGGAAGCCCGCCAGAAAGAAAAACTCCTCCTAATCGCCTCCGAGAACTTCGCCAGCCCCGCGGTCCTTGCCGCGCAGGGCTCTCTGATGACCAACAAATATGCCGAGGGCTATCCCGGCAAGCGGTACTACGGGGGCTGCCAGTACGTGGACACCGTCGAAAGCCTCGCCATCGAGCGCTGCAAGCAGGTCTTTGGCGCCGAGCACGTCAACGTCCAGCCGCACTCCGGCTCACAGGCGAACATGGCGGCCTTTTTAGCCGTGCTCAAGCCAGGCGATGTGATTATGGGCATGAACTTGGCGCAGGGCGGACATCTGACGCACGGGAGCAAGGTGAATTTCTCCGGCATACTCTTTCAGTCGTTTTTCTACGGCGTAGAACGCGAGACCGGGCGGATCAATTACGATGAAGTGCAGAAGCTGGCCGAACAGTGCCGCCCACGCATGCTGGTGGTCGGCGCGAGCGCCTATGCGCGCACGCTGGACTTTCCCCGGTTCCACCAGATTGCCAAGTCCGTCGGCGCCTATTTGATGGTAGACATCGCGCACATTTCGGGCCTTATCGCCGCGGGGCTGCATCCCAGTCCGGTCCCCTACGCCGATTTCGTGACGACGACGACGCACAAGACGCTGCGCGGGCCGCGTGGTGGCGTCATCATGTGCAAGGCCGAGCACGCCAAGGCAGTGGACAAGTTCGTGTTCCCCGGCATGCAGGGAGGGCCGCTGATGCACGTGATCGCGGCCAAGGCCGTGGCCTTCAAGGAAGCGCTTGCCCCCTCGTTCAAGAGCTATCAGAAGCAGGTGCTGGCGAATGCCAGGGCGCTGGCGGCCAGTCTGATGGAGCGAGGCTATCAGGTCGTTTCAGGTGGGACAGACACCCATTTGATGCTGATCAATCTAAGCAACAAGAACGTGACCGGCAAGGACGCCGAGACCGCACTGGACGCCGCCGGCATTATTGTGAACAAGAACGCCGTTCCCTATGATGAGAAGCCGCCAGCTGTGGCCAGCGGTATCCGCATCGGCTCGCCGATCGTGTCCACGAGAGGCATGAAGGAAAAGGATATGGCCAAGATCGTGGCGCTGATAGATCGTGTCATCCAGGCACCGCAGGATGCCGCCGTGCAAAAGACAGTCCGCGCCGACGCTAAGGCGCTGTGCAAGAAGTTCCCGTTCATTTACGCCTACAAGGCGTCGCGTTGAACCTTGACGGGGGCGGTCGCCCGTGAAGTGTCCGTTCTGTGACGATTTGGAAGATAAAGTCGTCGATTCGCGCATGGCGAAAGAAGGCGAATTGATTCGCCGCCGCCGCGAATGCCTCTCGTGCAAGCGCCGCTACACCACCTATGAGCGCATCGAGGAAAGTCTGCCGATGGTCGTCAAGAAGGACGGGCGGCGCGAGCCTTACGACCGCGCCAAGATTCTCAGTGGCATCAAGAAAGCCTGCGAAAAACGTCCCATCAGTGTGGCCACGACCGAGGCGGTGACGGACCGGATCGAAAAGCGGCTCCAGGAAATGGGCGAGACCGAAATCAAAAGCCGGGCTATCGGCGAAGAGATCATGCGAGAGCTGCACAATCTGGATCAGGTTGCCTACGTCCGATTCGCGTCCGTATATCGCGAGTTCAAGGACATCGACCAGTTCATGGACGAGCTGAAGACTCTGGCCCGCGAGCGCGAGAAGAAGTAAGTCCTTTCGATTTCCCCTCCTGTGCGATCGTGGTAAAGTGTGTGGCCCGCGGGATCCCGCGCGAAGGAGCAAGCTCACGCACATGGCGACGGTCAAAACCAAAGGCAGGCGGCGTCCGTTGGCGAAGGCGCGCGCCGCTATGTCGGCCACGCATGTGGCGATCATTGGCGCCGGCCGGGGCGGCACAGCGCTCATGGAAATCTTCGCGCCGGATCCGCTCGTCCGCATCGTCGGCATCGCCGAGGTCAATCTGAAAGCGCCTGGCATCAGACTGGCGCACCGGCTGCGCATTCCTGTCACGCGCGACTACCGCAAACTGCTTGAAATGGAGCGGGTGGACCTGGTCATTGACGTCAGCGGCAGCCAGGCGGTCGGGCGAGTACTGCTGGATTTCCATCGCATGGGAGTCACGATCATCGGTGGAGCTAGCGCCAAGTTCATGTGGGAGCTGATCGAGGCGCGCATCCGGGCCACAGCGGAAATCGAAAAGACGCTCAATCGCTACCAGACGCTCTACCGCCTCTATGTGAAGGAATCCGAGTCGGCCGTGTCCGAGGAGCGGACACGGATCGCCTGCGAAATCCACGACGGCCTCGTGCAGCACCTCGCCGGCTTAAACTTCAAGTTGGATCTTGGCCAGGAACAATTGACGAAGGACATCACGGCTGCCGACGAGACGCTCCGCCAGACAAAGGCCGAGCTCAAGATGGCCATCCAGGAGGCACGGCAGGTCATCTTCAATCTGCGCCCAGTCCATTACGACAAGATGGAGCTGATCCCGGCGCTGACGACCTATCTGAAGGCCTATGAATCGCAGTGCCACATCAAAACAGAATTCTCGCTGGCCGGCGACGAGAACACGCTGTTCCCAAAAACCAAGGTCTTTCTATTCCGCATCATCCAGGAAGCGGTCAGCAACGTACAGAAGCATGCCAAGGCAGACCGTGTGGCCGTACAGGTCTCGATCGGCAAGGAGAATCTCACGGCGACGATCATGGACAACGGTGTCGGGTTCGACGTCGAATCTGTCTCCCGTGATCCCGAGAAGTGGGACCATTTTGGGCTGCGGGGTATTCTGGAGCGCGCGCGGCTGGTCGGTGGCACAGCCGTCATTGAATCGAAAAAGGGTAAGGGCACGCGGGTGCTGATTACCGTGCCACTGGTGGAAAAGAAGGAGGCCGGACGGAATGGAAAAAATTAAAGTCTTGATTGCGGACGATCATCGCGTGGTGCGTGAAGGCCTCTCGTCCATCCTTAAAACCAAAGAGAACATCGAGGTTGTCGGCGAGGCGCAGGACGGGCAGGAGGCGGTTGAAAAAACCCGCGCGCTGGAGCCGGATGTTATTTTGATGGACGTGAGCATGCCGCGCATGGGTGGTGTGGAAGCTACGCGCATCGTCAAGCGGGAGTTTCCGCACATCGGCATCATCGCGCTCACAATGTACGAGGAGCAGCAGTATATCTTCGACCTCGTGCGCTCAGGTGCCACCGGCTATTTGCTCAAGGACACCGATTCCTCGCAGATCGTTTCGGCCATCCGTGCCGTCTACCGTGGCGAGTCGCTCATTCATCCCTCCGTGGCAAGCAAGATCCTCGCGGAGTTTTCACTGCTCGCTCAGGGGAAGGGCAAGAAGCGGCTGGGGGTGGAGCACGATCTGACAGAGCGCGAGATCACGGTGCTGCGGCTGGTCGCCGACGGCAAGACGAACAAGGAGATTGCGAACAGTCTGGATTTGAGCGAAAAGACCGTTAAGAACCACGTGCGGAACATCTTCCACAAGCTGCAAGTCTATGACCGCACGCAGGCCGCGATATTGGCGATTCGGAAGGGGATTATTGATCTCGAGCCGCGGCCGTAACGGCTGCGGAAAGCGCCCTCTTCCCAAGAGAGAGGGAGGAAAGACCTCACGCGTACCGGTCCTCTTCCCAGGGGAGCGCGGTGTTTGAATACCCGCGCACCTCCCAGTAGCCCGGCTTGTCGTTCTCCAGAAAAACAATTTCTTTTACCCACTTCGCGCCCTTCCACGCGTAGCGCTTGGGGACATGCATACGGAGCGGGCCGCCGTGCTCCTTCGGGAGCGGCTTGCCATTCCAGCGGTGGATGAGCATCACATCGTCATCGTCGCAGGCTTCAAGCGGCAGGTTGGTCGAATAGTTATCGTAGGCGGTGAAGTAGACGAATTTTGCCCTGGGCGTGGGTTTGGCCACCCGCACGATGTGTTTGAACAGAAGGCCTTCCCAGGCGTTGTCGAAGGTGCTCCACGTCGTGACACAGTGAAAATCGGTAACCAGCTCGACCTGTGGCTGAGCCAGCATCTGGTCCCATGTCCAGGTGAACGGGTGCTCGACGAGGCCGCTGACGGTGAGGGTCCACTCGTCGAGCGACAAATCTGGATGGATGCCGAGGTCCAGGACCGGCCAGGTCTGGACCTGATGCTGGCCGGGCGGCAGCCGTTCAGCACGCTCACGGTAGTCCTGCGCAACGCCATCTTCCAGCAGGCCCCGCTTGGCTTTCGCCCAGTCCTCTTTTTTGGCAATCAGGCGCTCATTCGGCTCCATCGTCGTTTCCTTCCAGCTGAGGAGCACAGCGAGGGGCAATCCAACGGAGGGCACTCTAGCATCCCCCTTGCTACCCTGACAATGGAAGGTCAAGAAAGGGTAGATGAACTTACAGTTCTGGAGGTGGCCGGGGGCGGCCTTAAACTCGTTAAAAATGCTCCTCGATGAAAAAAGCAACAGATGTCATTTTTTTGCAACAATCTACCATGGTCATGCAAAAATAATTCATGTAAAATCAAGCGGTTACAATCATAGTGCGTGGTCAAAAAACTGGCACGTACGTTGCTCTAAATTAGATGGGTTTTTATCGAGGAATTATGCGACCGCAGCACACGTTAGCGCGCACGATCAGCTGTGAAGGGATTGGGCTCCATACCGGGCTTCCCGTCACCCTTACCATTGCTCCCGCAGCGCCCGACACCGGGCTGGTGTTCGTCCGTCGCGGTGAAGGCGAACCGGTGTTCGTGAAAGCCTCTGTCTGCAATCTCCTCGCGACCGAACTCTGCACGGCGATCAGCGTGAACGGCACCTCGATCAAGACGATCGAGCACGTGCTCTCTGCCCTGGTCGGCCTCGAAGTGGACAATGCCTACGTCGAAGTGAACGCGCCGGAAGTGCCGGTCCTGGACGGCAGCGCGGCGCCCTTCGTGAAATTACTCAAGGATGCTGGGATCGTCCCGCAGAACAAGCGGCAGCCGTTCCTGAAAATCATCAAGCCGATTGAAGTGAGCGATCGCGGCAAGCGCGTGCAGATCAAGCCGGCGGCGAGCACCAGGATCACCTATACGATCCAGTACGACCACCCGCTGATCAAGACGCAGACCTATACGTTCGACTGGTCGGTGGAGGCCTTCGAGCGGGAGATCGCAGGGGCGCGCACATTCGGTTTCTTCCAGGAAGTCGAGATGCTCTGGGCCAGAGGGCTTGCCAAGGGGGGCTCGCTGGAGAACACCGTTGTGCTGACGGAGAAGGGCGTGATGAACGAGTCTGGCCTGCGCTTTAATGACGAATTCGTCCGGCACAAGGTGCTGGACCTGGTCGGCGACGTGGCGCTGCTGGGCCTCCCGGTGATCGGGCACATCACGGCTGACCGATCAGGGCACGCGCTCCACACGAAACTTGTCGAAACGATTCTCCGCCAGCCAGATTGCTGGACCCTCGTGCAGTCTGAGCCGGTCTCCGGGTCCGCGCAGGTGAAGCCAGCGACCGTGGTGACGATGGGTCACGCGCCGGCGATGGCGGCTGCTCCCGCGCGGTAAGCCGCGCAATCCTCTCATCGTTCCCTCCCCTGTTCCCGCGTGCGTTCCCTGTGTTAGAGTAACCGCATCGAACAGTCGATGGATTTTCAAGGAGGCACGTTCATGAATCTGATCAAGTCATTCGCAGTGATCGCAGGATTGATGCTGGCGACCGCCGGCTGCAGCCATCACGGCATGCAGCACTATGGCGAGGGCAACCGCGCCGCGGCGTCGGAGCGGGGCAAGCAGGCCATGGCTGAGGCGGTGCAGAAGGCCGTGCCGGATCCCGAGAAGGCCAAGCAGGTGCAGGCGGCGATCGTCGAGATCATGGAGGAGGCCCGGCAGTCCTACAAGGCCGGTCGCGAGCAACATCAGAAACTCTATGAGCTCAACGCCAACTACAACGCTGCGCCGGAGGAGTTCACGAAAATTCTCGACGAGTTGAACAACGGCCGCATGCGGACCGGAGCTAAGATCCTCGCAATCCGATTCAAGATCAAGGAGATGCTGACGGCCGACGAGTGGAAGGCGCTGACGGACAACCTCAACGCCGCACGCGGCCGGTATACGCACGGCCATGGCCACGAGGCGATGCAAGGGAAAGAGGGCAAGAAAGACGGGTATTAATTCATTTCAGCCAGTTGAGGTCGGGCAGGGAATTTAAACATAAAAGCTTGCCCGACGACTCAGTGATCGCGAGCGCGGTTACCGAGGCATGGTCGATCTGCATGTGGCGCACCGTCTGGAGATCTGTCTCTAGGTAGTGCGCCACAATCGTTCTGATGACATCCGCATGCGTGACGATGAGAGTCGGCCCCTTCTCCTTCCGTCCCAGGAGGCGCACCGTCGCTGCCACCGCCCGCTGCTGAACCTCCGCCAGGGTTTCGCCTCCTGGCGCTCGGGCATCCTTGGGCGAGATGCTCCAGTCACGCCGAGCCGGATGCCCATCGAACTCGTTCCAATAGCGTCCTTCCCATTGGCCCATGCTAATCTCCCGCACATCGGGCTCTTCGTTGACCGTCGTGCGCAGTGCGGCGGTGAGAATCTCCGCCGTCTGTTTCGCGCGGGTCATCGGGCTGGCATAGAGGTGCGGCGAGGTGAGGATGCTCAACCGGGTGGCCAGCCGGGTTGCCTGTGTGATGCCGTTCTGATTCAACGGTACCGGGCGCTCACCCATGATCTGGCCACTGCGGTTCCAGTCGGTTTCCCCGTGGCGGATCAGAAGGAGCAACGCCATTTAATAACCCTGCGCAGGCGCGGCTGACGCCGCAGCCTGCCCCGTCAGCGGGACGCGCGTCCAGTTGGCGCTGCCGTCAGTCGAACGGTAGAGGCCGCTGCCGTTGGTGCCCGCATAGAGGAGGTTCGGATCGCGCGGACTCATAACGAGCGTCCGGATGTTTAGCGTCTCAAGCCCCTGGTTCATCGCCTGCCAGGTCTTTCCGCCGTCTGTGCTTTTCTGTACGCCGGCACGGCCGCCGGCGTAGAGCGTGGTGGGCTGTCCCGGATGCACAGCGATGCAACTGACGTATTGGTCGGGCAGGGATTCGCCGATGCGTGTCCAGGATTCTGCTTCGTTCGTTGTTTTGAAGAGCCCCTTGGTCGTGCCGGCGTAGACGGTGCTCGTGTTCACCGGGTCTACTATGAGCGTGTTGACGCCGAGTGCAAGTGAGGCGTCCAGCAGGTCTTCTGGGATCAGCCCCTTGTTAACCTTCTTCCAGGAAACTGCGCCATCGCGGCTGCGGTAGGCGCCGCCGGTCGTCCCGGCGTAGAGGAGCTTGGGATTACGCGGGTCCATGGCCATCGTCACGACAATGTGCACCTCCTTCATGCCGGCCATCTGCTCGTCCCACTCGCGTCCGCCATCGGTTGTGCGAAAGACGCCGACGGTTGTGGCGAGATAGATGGTCTCGCTCAGGGTCGGATGAAAGACGAACTGATTGACGTAGGAGACATGCTCTTTTAATCCGACGTTGTGCGGTAGCCAGTGCTGCCCGCCATCAGGGCTCTTGTAGACGGCGTCTCCCATCGTGCCGGCATAGACAGTGGCGGGCAGTTGCGGGTCGACTGAGACGGTTGTCACCCGGCGCGAACTAAAGGAGGACAATTTCTCCCAGGTCTCGCCAGCATCGCGCGTTTTGAAGACGGCGTCGTTTGTAGCAACATAGAAAATGCTGGCGTTGGTAGGATGCAACGCGATGGAGGATACCGCTTCGCTGCCCTCACCGCAGGCCGCCAAAACCAGGAGAGAGGCATACGCAAACAACTGCAAAATGTGTCGCATATGCAAAAGCATGTGCGTCATCATAGACGCTTTTTTATTGGCTTGGCGTAACCAGTCAGCTCGACATAGCCCTGTCCGGTGATGGCTGCCCCTCGCTGCGTGCCAGAAGCCGTGACCGCGCCTTCCCAGTAGGTCACCTGCGTACTATGCACAGTGACCAATTCTTGATCGGCCAGTAGCGGGCGCAGCTCGACGTCCAATGTCAGCGAGGGGACCGTCATATGCCAGCGGCTCGGGTACCTCGCGCCGCTCGTCTGACTCAACCAATGCGCGAGCGTCTCCACCTGTACATCAGCATACGAAAGGTGCCGCGTTCGGCCATCGGGGAAGATCACCGTTCCGCTAGAAGCTGGGGCAAGTGAACCGTCAGTCCGGCGCAGGCAGTAGAGCATGAGGCTGGTGTTATCGGCCAACTGGAGACTGAACCAGTCCCATCCAGAAAGGTCTGGACCCAGATCGCCCGAGCCGAATTCGTGATCCATCCAGCTCAAACCATCGACCGTGTAGGACTTCCCCTCAACCGTGACCACCCCGGTCGTCATCAGGCGCGGAAACGAATAATAATGGGAGGTTTCATGTGGGGCCGCCCCCTTGCGGCTCACGCCGTGCTCGCCGTGCACGACCGGCGGCTGATCCGGGGTGACCGTCAGATCGAGCGCAAAGTCCTCGCCGCCGGCAAGCAGGCGGTGGGGCCCGTGCGACGACGGGGCCGCCTCGGCCGACCAGTGGTCGAGCCAAACGTGGAGCCGTCCGGCTTCCGCACCGGCCTTGCCGAGGGCGGCGCGACTGATTTTTTCCGCGTAGCGAAACCGCTTTCCATCAGGGTCGGTCAGAGCCACGTGGGCCAGATAGAGATGGCGAATCGCCCATGCGGACTGATTGCCGGCCACTTTCTCCAGATCCGCAGCGCGCCGGAAAAAGGTCACCTGATAGCCAAAACGGCGGCCGTCGTTTGTCCGCAGGTGGCCAGTGTAGTACCACCATTCAGTGCGGAAGTCGTCATGCGTGCCGTGGTCGAAGGGAAAGCGATACACGTAGCCCGGTTTCGCGTTGCGGAATCCGGCCGGTGCACGCTGATCGGGAGATGTGGCCGGTACCTGCCCCGCATCGAACGTTAGGAGCACCAGCACACCAGCCACAATCCCCGTGAATCGTCGCCCGACTGAAGACGAAAACATGCGCGAGAGCTTATCACAGGCCTCCGCCATTTCGACGTTTTTCTCTCCGTGATGCGCGTTTCCGTTCGGTTGACAAGGCGCAAAAACATCGGCTATCGTGGACCATGCAAACGGAATCGGAGCGACCACAGTTCGAGCAGGAACCGGCGTTTCCCATTCCCGACCGTGTGCCGCTGTTTCCCCTGCCCGAAACAGTGTTTTTCCCAAAAACCTATCTGCCCCTGCACGTCTTCGAGCCGCGCTATCGCCAGATGGTTGCGGACACAACTGTTCGCGGCCAGTGCATCGGCATGGTGTTGCTGAAAGAAGGCTGGGAGCAGGGCTACGAAGGCAATCCGCGGGTGTTTGACGTCGGCTGCGTCGGCCGGATCGTCAGCGTCCAGTCGCTGCAGGACGGCCGATCCAACATTCTGCTCCAGGGACTCCGCCGGTTCGAAATTCAATCGCAGGACTACGACAAGCCGTATCGTGAGGCGCGCATCGCGCTCAAGCCGGAGGAAACCGACACGGCGCTGGAGCCCTCCATCCGTGCCGACCTCCTGCGCGCCGTAGGCAACTATCTCCGGTCCTGCGACGAGGGGCCCTACTGGCGCGAGCTGCTGCGGCTCGACATCTCCGACGAAATTCTGGTCAACCACCTGTCGGTCGGTCTGGAGTGCACGCCCCTTGAAAAGCAGTTTCTGCTTGAAGCCGAAACGCTTCGCCAGCGTGCCCGCCGGCTCTACGACCTACTCCAATTCATCCTGCACGAACACGGGGACGTGCAGGGGCTGGGGTGAATGAGCTCGCCATGAACCACCCCGCCATCGAGACCGCCCATCTGCGCAAGGCCTACGACCAGGTCATGGCGATCGAGGACATTTCCTTTCAGGTCCAGACCGGGGAAATCTTCGGCCTGCTGGGGCCCAACGGCGCGGGGAAGAGCACAACCCTCCGCATCCTGATCACTCTGTTGCAGCCGACCAGCGGGCAGGCGTTTGTCCTGGGCCACGACGTGGCACGGGAAGCCGACACGGTGCGCCGGCTCATCGGCTACGTGCCGCAGGAGCGGGCACTGGATCGGTTTCTCACTGGCCGCGAGCACCTCGAACTGCTGGCCGCCCTCTACCATCTGCCCAAGGACGAAGCGCGCTGCCGTATCGGCGAACTGCTCAAGCTGGTGGACCTCGAAGCCAAGGCCGATCAGCCGGCCAAAAATTATTCGGGCGGCATGAAGCGCAAGCTCGACATCGCCTGTGGGCTGCTACCCAATCCCAAAATCGTGTTTCTTGACGAGCCGACGCTTGGGTTAGATGTGCAGAGCCGGCTGCGCATCTGGGACTACGTGCGGCAGCTCAAGGCGCGTGGGATCACAATTGTGATGACAACGAACTACCTGGACGAAGCCGATCGACTGTGCGACCGGCTGGCGATCATCGACAAGGGGCGGATCAAGGCTATGGGATCGCCGGCCGAGTTGAAAGCCGCGCTGGGCGGGGACATTGTCTCACTCACCATCGGCGCGTCCGACACGCCCCGAATCGACGCGCTGGCCACGGCACTGCGCGCGTTGCCGATGGTGCGGGCAGTTAATCCCAAGCCGGCGGGCGTAGACATCCGCGTCGAATCGTCGGAAAAAGCGCTGCCCGCAGTGCTGGAGTCCGCTAATCGTGTGGGGTGCGGTCTCGAACTGGTGACCTATCACCGCCCGCGGCTCGACGACGTCTTCGTCGCGCACACGGGCCGTGCGATTCGAACCGAATTCCCAGACGAAGACCCCTGTTGAATTGTGACGGATGATTTTTTGCGGAATTACGAATTAAAGATTTTTGAGGGGCAACTCGAATTCTAATGCGCGAATATTTTCAGGAAGTTCAGGCACTAACCATGCGGTGGATCCGCCGGCTGAGCCGTGAGAAGTTCAGCATGCTCTTTACGCTCGTGCAGCCGATGCTGTTCTGGCTGATTTTTTTTGGCAATCTTTTTCAGCGGGCGGCTGACGTGCAGGTCATGCATGCGCCCAACTACATCAGCTTCCTTGCCGCGGGCGTTGTCGTGATGACGATTCTCAACAATGGGTTGGCCGGTGGAGTCGATCTACTCTTCGACAAGGAGAACGGCTTCCTCGAGCGGCTCATGTCCACGCCCATCCGCCGCACCTCCGTCGTGCTAAGCCGGTTCATCTTCGTTACGACGATCACCTGCCTTCAAGTATTGGTCATCCTCGGCGTCGCCTTTTTCTTCGGCGTCGTGCCGGCCACAGGGCTGGCAGGGGTGGCCGTCATCCTGCTGATCGCCATGCTGTTTGGTGTGGGACTCACAGCCATCTCCATGGCACTG
Organism: Nitrospira sp.; assembly: GCA_016873435.1. Taxonomy (NCBI): domain Bacteria; kingdom Pseudomonadati; phylum Nitrospirota; class Nitrospiria; order Nitrospirales; family Nitrospiraceae; genus Nitrospira; species Nitrospira sp. The sequence continues at coordinate 103,367 of VGXF01000006.1, read as the reverse complement.
GCGTTTTCTGCCCGGAGCCACGGGGACTTTTTTTCAGTGCTAGGCTTCCTGTCGCTGCCGATGATCTTCCTGAGCTCCGCGCTGGTGCCGTTGCAGGTGATGCCGGCCTGGATGAGTTTTCTGGCCAAGTTCAATCCGATGACTTGGGCCATCGACGCGGTCCGCCCGCTGATTCTTTCAGGCTGGGTTGAGGCGCTGCCCAAGGTCGGGATAGTCATCATGATCATGATCGTGTTCGACGCGGTGTGCTTGTACGGTAGTGCCAAAGCGTTCCGCCGGGCAATAGGATAGCCATGTCGGTGGTCAGTCAGAATCAGGTTAAAGCCCTCATTAAATTGTTATCCGACGACAACGTTCGGGTGGCGCGGACGATCGGGGATAAGCTCGTCGAAATCGGCGAGCCGGCGATTCCGCTCCTGCTCGAGGCGGAAATCGAGCAGCCGGAGATGGCGCAGCGGGTCGAAGGCTTGCTCGACGAGATTCGCGGCGGCCGGCTTGAAGAGGAGCTGCGGCTGTTGAGCGAGACCTTTGGCGCTGAGATGCCTCTTGAGAAGGGCGCGTTTCTCCTCGTGCGCTACGCCTATCCTGGGCTGGACGTGGATGGCTACGTGCGCACACTCGATACGATGGCCGAGGAGGTGCGCAACCGCATGGGCACGCGTGTCTCGGGCGAGGAGGCGGTCAAGACGCTCGGCCGTTATCTGTTCACCGAGCAGGGCTTTCGCGGCAACACCAAGAACTACTACGAACCGGACAACAGCTATCTCAACCGCGTGCTCGACCGCAAAACCGGCATTCCGATCAGCCTGTCTACGCTCTACCTGCTGATCGGCACGCGTCTCGGGCTACCGGTCCACGGCATCGGCATGCCTGGCCACTTCCTCGTGAAGTTCGAGTCGGAGCGCTACCAAATCTTTGTGGACTGCTTCAACGCCGGCGCGCTACTGACCGAAAAGGATTGCCAGCGGTTCCTCATGCAGGCCGGCTACGGATTTGAGGACAAGTACCTCCAGCGGAGCCCGTCGCGCGCCATGCTCCAGCGCATGCTCAAGAATCTCATCGCCGTCTACGACAAGATGAATGAGCACATGAAACGCAACCGCTTCATGCGGTTCATGGAGATCCTCGGCGGGACCAAACTGGAAGACGAGAAGTAACCGTCCGTTCTCTTTCTCTTCCTCGCACCTGTTTGTAGCGGAAGTGGGCGATGACATGGTCGGTGACCATGTCGAACTCCATCTGCGAGATAAAGCTGGGTGGTACTCGTAGTCGGGCGTCTGGTGTCCGGCAGGACGCTGCAAAAACACCACATCTCAGACAGTTCTGTAGTGTTTTAGTCCCTTCGACCGTTCACTTCAGCGTAGATGTCTTTGAAAAAAAGCCGGGTACTGCCGCGGGTTTCTGATGGATGTTCCAGATAAAACGACTACGGAGTTGCAACGAAATGTATAACTGTATAACGCGAACGAGGACGCAAGCATTTCCCAGGGATTGATTATTAACGTAAGCACAGCGCACGTCTATGGTAATAAATCGTCACGAAAACGAAGACTCGCGATGTATTTGCGACTGTCCTTATGCTGTTTTTGGATAAGGCGCGTTGACGGGGTGCGGGCTCCTCCCTATGATGCATATCTATGAGACTGCATTCGCAACGGGGGCCGGTCAATCCCACGGTCGGGCTGCTGCTGCTTGGGTTCATCGTCGCCTGTGTCTGGATCTGGAAGCGGCTGCCGCCGGAACTACAGGACCAAATCGTCGAGCAGGCGGTGCCCGTAGTGGCCGCCGCCGCCGTCGTCCTGCTCCTTGTCTGGCGGATCGTCAAGCGGATCAGACGGCGGGCACACATGAAGCAAGAGCGGGCGTTGCTGCTCGCGCAGTTTCAGAAAGCCACGGCGCCGGACAAGCGGCTCGAGCTAGCCTGTACGCTGGTCGAGATCAACGATTATCAAATGGAAGGGCTGGAGTCAGTCGCTGACGAGTTTCAGACGGTCTTCAGTAAGACGCTGACGACTGCGCTGGGCGACAAGCTGTACCGAGACCGTGGCCGGGCGGCCAGTTACCTCGGCGTGTTGTGCGATCCGCGGGTGGTGCCGCTGATGATGAAGGCGTTGGACGACGACCACTGGTGGGTGCGGTCGCAGGCCGCGCTGGGGCTGGGAAGGATGCGGGCAAAGGAAGCGAAAGCAAAGTTGGAGGAGATGGCGGCGGAGGATTGGGATCAAACAGTGCGTAGCCGGTGCCTGGAGGCGTTGGAGAGGATTAAGTAACTGGCGATGTATAGTTTTTGAGTAGGATAGTCAGGCAGTTGTGTTCCACCTCTCGAAGCGACCCTCCCGGGCTCTGCCGGGCAGCGCCTTCGGAAGTTTCCTGGCGAACTCGGTCAGTTTTCCCTGACAGGTATCGTCAAAAGAGGGGGTAAAAACGTCAGGGGAATACGAACATGTTTGAAACAAGTCACCTCTTGTTTTTCAATCGCGCGTAGCTCTCGCACCCCCCCTCAGACTTCAGATCGCACGCTTTCCCGTAATAGTTCAGTGCGTCCGAGTTGCTTTGCCTGACATTTGTTCCAGCTTCATATAGCACACCCAGATTGAAACACCCCAACGCATCACCTCCAACACACGCTTTACGAAACAATGCCACCGCCTCAGTAAAGTCTTGATTCACGCCTCTCCCATCTTCATGCATCAGACCCAAATAGAAACACCCTGCCGCATATCCCCCGTGACACGCATTGCGAAACATCGCTGCCGCCCGGACAGCGTCAGCGTCTTGTGTGAAAAAAGCACGCCTATCATAGATCACACCCAGATTGAAACACCCTTTCGCATCGCCTCGGTCGCATCGCGCACTCAGTTCCGTGACTTCCTTAGACTCGTCTGCCAAGGCGAGATTTGGGAAAATCGACGCTGCAAATAGCGTACTGACGAGCAACAGATACCGACGATTCATACAAGAACCTCCGAAAAGAGAAAGTGCAGCAGGCATATGCCTCATTGAGTAGGTGCCGAATTCGCAGAAGTAAAGCCTTCGCACGTCCGGTCCGTAATGCAGATGTGATATTGGGTTGAGACTCCCTTGAGTTCTGAAAAGTTCTCGAGCGTGTGGTCGAAGATAAATACGAGGCGGTCCTGGTTACTTGCTGACGTGCTCAATGGCACTGCGGTCGCGGTCGGTCAACCGATAGCCTCGCTCGTAGAGCGTGTTCATGCCAGCCATAATTTTTTCCATTCTGGCTGCCTGATGGATAGCATCGAAGGTGGCTTCGAGTTCTGCGAGAAAAGCCGGGGTCGGGCGATCGCGGTTGTAAGTCAGCCCGAACGACTCCATGACATCCTGCAATTCGGCCGTGTTGTAGCGGTCGTCGTCGTTGCGATCTCCCACCAGCACAAACTGATAAAAAGTGAGACTGACAGAGAGCGCGGATTGTGTTCTGCTAAACGCTTCGCGTGCGGCATTGATCCCCCCTGGATAGCGGGCAGGGCAGTCGTACGTGTTGATCGGTTGTTCGTGCCAGGCGATGCCTTCCGCCTTCGGCAGGGGCGGCTTCTTTTCCTGCCTGTAGAACCAGTCAGTGCAGCGCTCCGCTTCGTGGAAGGCCCGCTTGTCTTGCTGAATCTGTCGGTTGATGTGCGTGATGAGTCCCTGGAAGACGTTTACGGATTGAGCCGCGACAGGACTGACCAGCCAGAGCAGGCCAATCCATGCTACGATGAAAACCCATCTTTGCATCAACAGCACGAACGGCAGTATAACACGGCACCTTCCCTATGCCTACGCACGCTGACGAGACGCTGCCGTATTTGACCGGGCATCTGACCGGTACTGGCGGTGTGATCCGCAGCACGCCGGAGGATTTTCGTGTTGAGGAGAAACCGCTCTATCTGCCGTGCGGTCAGGGGGAGCATTTGTATCTGTCCATCACCAAGTGCGGGCTTTCCACACCGCAGCTTGTTTCGAAATTGTCCTCTACACTTGGTGTGAAGGCGCAGGGAATCGGCGTGGCCGGGTTGAAAGACGCGCGCGCGGTCACGACCCAGATGGTGTCGGTGCATGGGGCGACCCCGGAATTAATTACCAGGCTCAAGACAGACGAACAGGTGCGGTCTATTGAGATACTGGGCCGCCACCGGAATCGCCTCAGGCCCGGCCACCACTCAGGTAATACGTTTCGTCTTGTGATTCGAAAAACCGAGCCGTCCGCATCAGCCGTCGTCCCGCAGATCATGGAAGAATTAACCAAACGCGGCGTGCCCAACTATTTCGGTCCACAGCGACAGGGACGCCAGGGTACTAATTTCGAAGTGGGCGCAGCGCTGCTCTACGATGAACAACGGCGGAACAAAATGCCCCGCGCCAAGCGCATCTGGTATCTCAACGCCTACCAATCCATTCTGTTTAATCGCATTCTCTCCAAGCGTATTGCCCGGATTGACCGCATACTCGTCGGCGACTGGGCAATGAAGCACGCCAACGGTGCCTGCTTTCACGTCGAAGACGCGGCGGTGGAGCAGAAACGGGTTGATGTCTTCGAGATCAGTCCAACGGGAGTGCTGTTCGGCTCGCGAGCCTCCTGGGCAACAGGCGAGCCGGGTGGAATTGAACGGGAAGTGGCTGCCGAGTTCGATGCGACGCCCGAATCGTTGCTGGAAGCGGGAAAAGCCTGCGGCTTTCGCGGCGAACGCCGCGCCTTGCGCGTGAAGTTGGAGAGTCCGAATTGGTCTGTTGAAGGTGACACCGTAACGGTGAGTTTTACGCTCCCGCCCGGCGCGTATGCTACCAATGTGCTGAGAGAATTAACAAAGATTTACGAGTTGGGCTGAGCCTACTTCCTCTTCCGCAGCAACCAGGAACAATACAACCCGGCGATGCCAATGGTGGAGAGTTCGATGGTTGCCATCATGCGGGACACGACGGCGCCCCGTTCGGGCGGTTCCCAATAGAATGAAAAACCAAGGAACTCCGGTGGATGGCCCGGCGGGGTTTCCCACGGCGGAATAAGCAGGGCGAGCAGCAGCGCTGCCACCATGACATAGAGCGCCGTCATGTTCAGCTCTTCCGTGTCGGGGGAAGTGGCGGGACGCGGCAGGTTGGGGGCGGCGGTCGCAGTCTGTTCGGTGGGCCGGATCGGTTTTCCGCAGCGTGTGCAGTAGCGATGCCCATCGAACAGCTCGTGGCCGCATGTGGTGCAGGTGTTCATCAACTCTACAGTACACATCTGTGGGAGAAAATGCGACTGTCTCGATCCGGTTCATTGACACAGCAAGGGGGCGGTCGTCATAATCTTTCACGTTAAAACGGTTGCGGAAAGAACACTTGTGAGTTCGAAAAAACTCAGACAGCGCCTTCGACGACACCATCACCATGCAGGGTAAACCTGAAGACCAGCGGGTGGCTGTCATCGGAGCGGGTGCCTGGGGCACGGCGCTCGCGCATTTGCTCGCGGCCAAGGGTATGCCGGTTTGGCTCTGGGCCTATGAACGCGAAGTGGTAGACGCGATCCGCAACAAGCACGAAAACACCGTCTTTCTTCCGGGCCGCAAGCTGCACGCCAACATTACGCCAACTGGGACGCTGCCCGATGCGATTCAACAGGCCACGTTGGTCATCTTTGCCGTACCGTCGCACGCCGCCCGTACGGTGCTGAGCCAGCTCACGTCGCTTCTGTCTTCGCCGGTGCCGTTCATCAGTGCGACCAAAGGCATCGAGGAGGGCACCATGTCGCTCATGTCCGATGTGATGAAGGAACTGCTGGTGCCGGTGATGCATCCCACAATCCTGGTGCTCTCCGGTCCCAGCTTCGCGCAGGAGGTCGGGCAGGGTCTGCCCACCGCGGTGACGCTGGCAGGCCAGGATGCGAACACGGTGAAACGGATTCAAGCCCTGCTCATGACGCCGATGTTCCGCGTGTACGCGTCCGCCGATATGGTTGGCGTCCAGCTCGGTGGTGCATTGAAAAACGTCATGGCGATTGCCACCGGCGTGGTGGACGGGTTGAAGCTCGGGCACAACGCGCGGGCCGCCCTGATCACGCGCGGGCTGGCCGAAATGGTCCGCCTCGGCGTCGCCATGAAGGCGGACCCCAAAACCTTTTACGGACTGTCCGGGCTTGGTGATCTCGTGCTGACCAGCACGGGCCCGCTCAGTCGAAATTACGGCGTCGGCGTCCGGCTGGGGCAGGGTGAAACGATCGAGGAAGTTTTGAAGGGCTCCCGCACGGTGGCCGAGGGCGTCCGGACCGCGCGGGCCGTGCTGGGTCTGGCTCAGAGGTACAAGGTGGATATGCCGCTCGTGCAGGAAGTCTACAAGGTTCTCTATGAAGGCAAGCTCTCCCGGCAGTCGGTTGTTGAGCTGATGATGCGGGCGGCCAAGGACGAAGCCGACGGGGCCAAACCATGACCCGCGAACAGATCGAACACCTGCTGCGCCAGGTGCAGCGCGGACGCCTCTCTCTGTCGGCTGCGGTGCGCCGCTTGGAAAGCCTCCCCTACGAAGACCTCGGTTTCGCCACCGTCGATCACCATCGCGCGCTCCGCCAGGGATTTCCGGAAGTCATTTTCTGTGAAGGGAAGACGACGGCGCAGGTCGTGGCCATCGCGAAGGGGCTGCTAGCGAAAGGCGGCCCGCTGCTGGCCACGCGGGTGTCGGCCCAGACCGCAAAGGCGCTGAAAAAACTGAACCGCCGCGCGCAGTACCACGAGCTGGCCCGCACGGTGTTGGTGCAGCCGCAGCCGCCGGCGCGCACGGGCGACATCTTGATTGTGACGGCGGGGACGGCCGATGTGCCGGTGGCTGAGGAGGCGCGCGTGACGGCCGAGAGTATGGGCAGCCGCGTCGAAACGCTCTACGACGTCGGCGTGGCCGGCATCCATCGCGTGCTGACCCGCCATGAGCGTATCCGGCGCGCGCAGGTGCTGATCGTGGTAGCCGGCATGGACGGAGTGTTGCCCAGCGTGGTTGGAGGGCTCGTGGACAAGCCGGTGATCGCCGTACCAACGAGCCGCGGCTACGGCGCGAGTTTCGGCGGCCTCGCGGCGCTGCTGACAATGCTCAATTCTTGCGCGGCCGGGGTCGGCGTTATGAACATCGACAACGGGTTCGGCGCCGGTGTCCTGGCGCATCGGATTAATGTCTTAGGCAAGGGGCAAGGGGCTGGAGGCTAGCGGACCGAGTTACTTTCCTCGCGCCCTGTGCCTCGAACCCAGTTGTCATTTGATCTCAATCGTCCCCCGTTTGGGCCAGGAGCGCATGAACGTCCGCGGCCCCTTCTCGCCCACTGCCAGCAGCTTTGCCTGCACTTCATAGGTATAGCGGCCGGCGCCGACGACCTGCGCGTGCTGGTCCTTACCGTCCCAGGTCAGCGTGACCGTTAGATGGTCGTCCGTTTTTGGCGACGGCACTGTCAGCGGCTGGCGAATGGACAGGAACCGCATCGACCGCTTCGACGGCGAGCTGATCAGCGAGGACACTTCCAGGACCAGTTGGGCGTCCAGATAGGTGGGGAGATCGATTTCGACAATCAGATCTAATGAGCCGCTGGAGGCCACGTACGACTCTGGCGCCAGGGTCGCCTGAACAATACGGAGATCCGGTTCAATCGCCGGGGGTCGTTTGGTTGCGGCATGCAGCCCACCGGAGACAAACCACGCGACGCCGATTGCGGCAAGGACACCCACGCGAAGAAGCAGCATGGCGACAGGGGATAGCACAGGGTCTGGGACCTGTCAACGCGCAGTATGGCACATTGCCGGTAAGCGCAGCTCTGCGTTAAGATGGCCACCGTGACGCAGCTTCATTTTGATTGTTTTTCCGGCATGAGCGGCGACATGACCCTTGGCGCCCTTGTGGACGCGGGGCTTCCATTGGCCGACCTGACAAAGGGGCTCAAGGCTGTGCCGCTCCGCGGCTATTCGTTGCGTGCCCGGGCCGTCCGGCGGAACGGGATACCTGCCACCAAGGTGGACGTGAACATCCGGGATGGATTACGCGCGCCGCTATCCGTCGCACGCATTCACAAGCTGATTTCGTCGAGCCGCCTTCCTGATCCAGTTAAAACCAGGAGCCACGAAGTCTTTGATCGACTGGCGATGGCCGAGGGACAGGCGCACAAAGTGCTGGTGGCCCACGTGCATTTTCACGAAGTTGGCGTGATCGACTCGCTGGTGGATGTGATCGGCAGTGTGTTGGGCTGCCACCTGCTTGGCGCAGAGCGGATCACCGCGTCGCCCGTCAATCTGGGATCGGGCACCATTGCATGCGAGCACGGCACGTTGCCGGTGCCCGGACCTGCGGTGGGGGCGCTTGCGAAAGGGCTGCCGGTCTATAGCGCTGGGCCTGCGCGCGAATTGACGACGCCAACGGGCCTCGCGCTGGTGAGCGTGCTCGCGCAGGAATTCACGCTACTGCCGCTCATGAGACCAACGGCCATCGGCTACGGGGCGGGAGGAGCCGATCCTCACGGCTGGACCAACGCGCTGCGCGTGTTCATCGGCGAGGCCGTGCCATCGGCCCTCCCCGATCAGGACGTCATCGTGCAGCTCGAGACCAATTTGGACGATCTAAACCCGCAGGCCTATGAAACTGTCATGGCACGCTTGTTTGCCGCCGGCGCGTTGGACGTGACCCTCGCGCCAGTCATCATGAAGCGCGGCCGGCCGGGCATTGTATTGACCGCGCTCGCCTTGCCGAACAAGGCAGACGCGGTGGCAGGCGTGATCCTGTCCGATACGACGTCGCTCGGCGTGCGCATGCAGGAGATTCGGCGGCGCCTGCTGGCCCGTCAGATGGAGGCCGTGTCGCTGCGCAACGGGGTAGTGCGCATCAAGGTCGCGACGCTGGGTCGTGGAAAAACCAAGGCGGCACCGGAATACCAAGACTGCAAGCGAATTGCTGAAAAAACGGGGCGGCCCGTGCACGAAGTCATGGCCGAAGCGGCTGCTGCCCATCGCGCGCGCCGTAAAAAGTAAACAATCAGATGATTTCCGCAACGAGTGACGGTTCATGTTCCTCAGTTCAAGCCCAGAGGCTCGTATGAGCCTGTGGGCGGCCCTGGGCCTGTTTGGGGTATCGATTGGGGTGACGTTGGCCGCCTGCTCGCTGTTTACCAACGGCATCGAGTGGTTCGGTAAGCGCCGCAAGTTGCCCGAAGGCGCCATCGGCAGCGTGCTCGCCGCCATTGGGACGACGATGCCTGAAACCTCCATTCCCGTCATTGCGATCTTTTTTGGTACCGGGCAGGAGCGGGCGGATGTCGGCATCGGCGCCATTCTCGGCGCGCCTTTCATGCTGGGTACGTTGGTGCTGCCGATTCTCGGTTTCCTCGTGCTTCTCTATGCCGGGATGGGCAAGCGCGCCGCGGTCTTCCATCTGGACTACAACGAAGTGCGAATCGACCTGCTGTTTTTCCTGATCGCCTACAGCACGGCAGTTGGTTGCGCGTTTGTGACGTCGGCGCCCCTGCGCTATGTGGCAGCCGGCCTACTGGTGACAATGTACCTCTATTACATGAAGCTGAAGTTTGCCGGCGCGTCGGACGGCGAGGCTATGCTCGAGCCACTGATCTTTTCGCCAAAGCGCGCCGTGCCGGCCTATTTCATAATCGTCATCCAGGCGGTGGTCGGCCTGGCCGGACTGGCGGCGGGGGCCCACCTCTTCGTGACGGCGACGGAGACCATCGCGAAGTCCGTGCACGTGTCACCCTTGATTCTGGCGCTGCTGATCGCGCCGCTGGCCACGGAGCTGCCGGAACTGTCGAACAGCTTCTTGTGGCTCTACCGCAAGAAGGACACACTGGCGGTTGGTAACGTGACCGGCGCGATCGTCTTCCAGAGCACGGTGCCCGTGTCGGTGGGGCTGTTTGGGACAGAATGGCAACTGGCACCCACGGCGATGACCACGATGGGCCTCGCACTCACGTCGATCGCCTGGTGCTATGCGCAGTTGCTCGTGGGCGGGCACTGGCGACCCTGGCTGCTGGCTGTCGGTTCGGTACTCTATCTTGGCTATACGGTGGCAATCGCCTATGGGTTTTGATGACGGACAGGTAAGGCCATCGAGATCTTAGAGGGGATTCCTATCAACCGTGACGGCTAGTAAAAATGCTTGTCGGTTTCTACAGTAAGGTGGGACCAGAGGTAATTGATAATTCGTTCCAGGGTTAAGAGTGGTACGAGTACGCGTGGTAGTCTTGCCAGGGATTTGATGAAACGCAATGTCCGAAAGCCTGTTCTAGCGTTGACGATGGGCGATCCGGCTGGGATCGGACCGGAAGTTATCGCGAAGGCCTGTGCGATGCCGGCGGTGCGCCGCCTGTGCCGGCCGGTTGTGGTCGGTTCGCTGCCGGTGATGGAGCACACGGTGCGTTCGTTGCGTCTTCCGTTGAAAGTTGTCCGTGTCACCGGACACGGCGAATCGATTGAGCGTCTGCGCACGCTGCCCGTATTCGATCCGTTGGAGAAAGCGCTGGGCCAATTTCAAATGAGCGCAGTGAGCAAGCAGACTGGCGCGGCCTCGGCACTGTTCGTCGAGAAAGCCGTTAGGCTGACCATGCTTGGCTGCTTTGACGGGATTGTGACGGCTCCCATTAATAAGAAAGCAATTAATCTGGCCGGGTACGACTATCCGGGCCACACCGAATTGCTGGCCGACCTCACGAAGGCCAAGGAGTCCGGCATGATGATCCTGGGCGGACCGCTCAGGATTATCTTTGTGACTACCCACGTGGCGCACCGAGAGCTGGCCGCTACGCTTTCCACAGAAAAAATCGCCAAAGCCATCCGGCTCATGCACAAGGTGCTGCGCGAATCGTTCGGTATCGCGCGGCCGCGCATCGGCGTGGCCGCGCTCAATCCGCATGCGGGCGAGCAGGGCCTCTTTGGCAACGAGGAGGCACGTGTGATCGCGCCGGCCTGCCGCCAGGCGCGCGCGCGGGGCATTCGTGCCAGTGATCCGCTGCCGGCCGACACGCTCTTTGGCAAGGCTGTACGTGGCAGCTACGACGGCGTGGTGGCCATGTACCACGATCAAGGTCTGATCCCGCTCAAGCTGCTTGCGTTTGGAACTTGCGTGAACATGACTGTGGGGCTGCCGATCATCCGCACCTCAGTGGATCACGGCACGGCGTTCGACATTGCTGGCAAGGGCAAGGCCGATCCCGGCAGCATGGTCGAGGCCATCACGCTGGCGGCCAGGCTGGCCGCCAGAAAGAGGCGTGTCCAATGAGCCCCGTCAAAACGCTGCTTGAGGCACAGCTCAAGGAGCTGGATGCCATCGAGAAGGAAACCGCTACACAGAACATGAATACAATGCGCGGCCTTGAGTTTGTACATGCCTGGAAGGTGCAGGCGGTAGCCTTGATCTCACAGCACGTCAGTCCCCAAGCCGCGAAACGGCTGGCCGACGCGAAGCCAGGGCCGTCCTTCACAAATGATCTGTTTGAGGAATTTGCTGACGAAGTGGATGTCTACCGGCAAGCCGTGCGCGCCGTGATGAAAGAGCTTCCGTAGACCGACCGCGTGACGCTGCCACCTCCCAAGAAGCGCCTCGGGCAGCATTTCCTCACTGATCACAACATTGTCAGGAAAATCGTCGCGGCTGCCCGGCTTGGCCCGGCCGACACCGCGCTGGAGATCGGCCCGGGCCGCGGCATTCTGACCAGGGCACTCTGTGAACAAGCGGGGAAAGTCATTGCGGTAGAAGTGGACCGCTCCCTCGAAGACACGCTACGCGTGGCCCTGGCTGATACCGGCAATCTGGATCTGCTATTCGGTGATGCGCTCGACTTTGTCTATGCCACGTTGCCTAAAGGTACAGTGGTAGTGGCCAATCTGCCCTATGTCATCACGACGCCGCTACTGTTTAAATTGCTCGAGGCCCACGAGCGGATTGATCGGATGGTGCTGATGGTGCAGACCGAAGTCGCGAAACGTTTTGTCGCGAAGCCCGGTACGAAAGACTACGGTATTCTCTCGGTGCTGACGCAATACCGGGCTGAGCCGGCCTTGGCCTTTTCCGTTTCCGCCGGCTGCTTCCGGCCCAAGCCTGCGGTGAATTCGACGGTCGTCACCATGGCGATGCGGCGCGCGCCGGCGGCGGCCGTGGAGAATGAGGCGGTGTTCATCCGGACCGTGCGGGCGGCCTTCGCGCATCGCCGCAAGACGCTCGCCAATTCACTGCGCGACGAGGGATTGCTGTCCGAACAGATCGCGCAGGCGTTGGCACAGGCTGGCATCGCGCCAACGGTGCGGGCAGAGACGCTGGAGTTGAAAGCTTTTGCTGCGCTTGCGAACGAACTTGCAAGGGGTAGAGGGGCAATGGGGTAGAGGGCACAGACTGGCACACGGATCAATGTCTTTTCCGTGTTTCCTTCCCCCGTCTGCCCCAGTATCCCTTTACCCCTTGTCCCGTGATTGGCAAGGTGTTACCATCGCACGTTATGGGTGTAGCCACCACGGCGAAACGCGGCGACGCCCGCGGCCCGTCCAAGCCCCCAATCCATTTAAAACATGAGGTGATCGGCGTCATCCTGATCACCCTGAGCCTGCTCACGCTCCTGAGCCTGGTGTCATTCGTTCCCACCGATATCCCTTTGGTTAGCTCGCCAGTCGAGAAAGCTGTGTCCCCCGGTTCCACAAAAAACATGATCGGCTCTGTCGGCGCGACGCTGGCGACACTGTTCTTCGGCTCTATCGGCGGTGGGGCCTACCTGTTGTCGTTTCTGCTTGCCATGTTGGGCGCACGCTGTTTTGTCGAGGGCGAGCTGGCCGTGACGATTCGCAGCGCGGTCGGCTCGCTCGCGGCGCTGCTGTTTCTGAGCGGCCTCCTGCATCTGGAAGTCACAGCCATTCCCACGCTCTCGAGCGGCCTGGTCTATCGGGGCATGGCAGGCGGGCAAGTGGGCCAGGCCATCGCCGACGGTCTGCGCAGCCACTTCGCCAGCACGGGCGCCCATATTATTGTCCTGGCCGGCCTGACCATCTCGTTGCTGCTGGCGACGCCCATATCGCTGGCCGATCTTGGTCGGGCGCTCTCAAATTGGTGGATCGCCGGCAGTGAGATGGTAATCCTCCGTCTGCCGGTCTTCTGGGAACGATTCAAGGAAACGGCCTCGGCGCTGCTGCCGGAACGGACGGGGGAGGAAGCCAAAAAGGAACGGAAGCCCAAACCAAAGCCGCTTAAGATCAACCGACCCGATCCGCTTCCGGCCGCCGCGGCTCTGGCACCGGCTGTCGAGGAGAAACCGGTGGCTCCTGCGCTAGAACCGGCACCCGAGCTAGGGGCTACCGCGGCCGCCCCCGATCTGCTACCGGCCGAGCCGGTCATAAAGGAAACCAAGAAAAATTCAAAGAAGGCCCGGGTGGTCACCGCCCGCGCCGCATTGGACGGGTACATGCTCCCGGATCCGCTGGAACTGTTGAGCGATCTGCCCGTGCCGCCGGATCGTCTGACTGACGAACAGTTGAAAGCACAATCTGATGTGCTGACCAAGGCGTTGTTGAATTTTGGCATCGACGGCAAGGTCATAGAGGTGCACCCGGGTCCCGTTGTGACGATGTACGAATTCGAACCGGCGCCCGGCGTGAAGGTGGCGCGCATCGTCAATCTCGCGGACGACCTCGCGCTGGCGATGAAGGCGATCAGCCTGCGGATCGTGGCGCCGCTGCCCGGCAAGTCTGTTGTCGGCGTAGAGGTCCCCAACCCCAACCGCGAAACCGTATCGCTGAAGGAAGTGCTCGCGCACGAGGCGTTCACGAAGTCCCGCTCGAAGCTGCGGCTGGCGCTGGGTAAGGACATTTTTGGCAAGCCGGTGGCGGCCGACCTCAAGACGATGCCGCATCTGCTCGTAGCCGGTGCGACCGGCGCGGGCAAAAGCGTGGGGCTGAACACGATGCTATTAAGCCTCCTGTTCACGGCCAAGCCCGACGAAGTGAAGCTGCTGCTGGTGGATCCTAAAATGCTTGAGTTCAAGACTTATGACGGCCTGCCACATTTGCTGCGGCCCGTGATCACGGATGCGAAGTCGGCGGCGCGTGGGCTCGGGTGGGTGGTACAGGAAATGGAGCGTCGCTATAAGCTGCTCGCTGAAGCGGGCGTCCGCAATGTGGACGACTACAATCGCCGCGTCGGGCAGGAACAGAACGTGATGTCTAGGAAGGTTCCGGATTCGAAGACCACGCAGGAGGATCTGCCAATCGAATTTCTCTCCGAAGATGCCCGTCTGGCGGTAGGCGAAAGCACGGCGACGGAGGGGGCCAGACAGGTCATGGAACCGAAAACGCCACCCTCTCCGCTGCCTTACATCGTGGTGATGATTGATGAGCTAGCGGATTTAATGGCGGTGGCACCGAAGGATGTTGAGGAAAAAATCGCGCGTTTGGCCCAGATGGCACGTGCTTCCGGCATCCATCTGATCCTGGCCACACAGCGCCCGTCGGTGGACGTACTGACCGGTTTGATCAAAGCCAACTTCCCTGCGCGCATCGCGTTCCAGGTGTCATCGAAGACAGACTCGCGGACGATTCTCGATGCGAATGGCGCTGAGGCGCTGCTGGGACGCGGCGACATGCTCTATTCGGCTTCCGGAACAGGCAAGATCGTCCGCCTGCATGGATCCTACATGCCAGATGAGGATGTGCACCGCGTCGTAGAATTCGTCAAGAAGCAGGCTTCGCCCGTCTACACGGAGGAATTGCAGTCGCTCAAGCAGGATGACGAAAGGGACGAGGAAGGGCAAGACGACGTCTACGAGCAGGCCAAGGAACTCGTCATCACGTCTGGTCAGGCCTCCGCGTCGCTGATCCAGCGGCGGCTGAGCGTGGGCTATCCGCGCGCGGCGCGCATGATCGAGCAGATGGAGCAGGAGGGCATCATCGGCGCACCGGGGCGCAACGGCCGCCGCGAAGTGTTGGTGCGCCGGGGGACGGTCGGCGGGGACGAGCCGTGATTCGTTGGGCAGTGCTCGTGCTGGGCCTGACGACGCTTGCAGCTGGACCGTTGCAGGCTGCCGACGAACAGAAAGACGACAAGGCGCTAGCCGAGGTCCGCGACGTCGTCAAAAAAATCCAGGCCCGCTACGAGCAGACAAAGGACCTCCAGGCGGAGTTCAAGCAGACCACGCGCATCGAAGGGTTCGCCACACCGCTGACCTCCAGCGGAAATCTCTTCGTCAAAAAGCCGGAGCGGCTGCGATGGGACTACCGCGAGCCGGGCGTGCAGGAAATCTACGTCCACGGCAACGACCTGATGATGTACGTTCCCCAGCACCGGCAAGTGCTGATCGGTCACCTAACTCAGATGGCGACTTCCCAGGCACCCTTGCAGTTGCTCCAGGGGGCTGCGGCACTGGAGGAGCACTTCGACGCTCAGCCCACCCTGGGGGGTCTGCGGGGAGAAGGCGGGCTGCCACTGGTGACGCTGATTCCGAAGGATGCCGGAGTCCAGTCGGTGAAAACGGTGGTCCGTATCGTGGTGGAGGCCCAGCCGAAGAGCTATTTCATCAAGAGCGTGGCCATCCACGAAGTCAGTGGGAATGTGGCCACGTTTGAGTTCAAAAACCTGAAACCGAATACCGGCCTGAAGAGTACACTGTTTGAGTTTGCCATTCCCGCTGGAGTAGAAGTGGTGAAGGCGCCTGCGCTCGGGCCTCCGTGACGTGCGGCGTCCAGCAGGTCGTGGGAAGGAACAGTTCATGAGTGTGGCGCAGGCAGCAACGCTAGATGACGCGATCGCACAGGCAGTCGCTGCGCTGGATTTCGAGCGCAGTCGGAAAGAATATTGGGAACAGAACGAGTGTCTGCATCTGAAGGGGTTTCTGCCGCCGGAGGTGGTCGAGCGATATTTCGTCCCGCAGGTCAACAGCCTGAAGCCAAAGTTGAACCGGAACTATATTCCAGGAAGCAAAAAAGGCGGGAGCGTCAGTTATTTTACCGTGCGAGAGCAGGCCCGGGAATTCATGGCCCTCTACCGTTCCTCCGCATTTATCGACTTTCTGAAGCGGCTGACCAATGCGCCAGTGCAGTTCTGTCCCGAAACCGATCCGCATGCCTGCGCGCTCTATTACTACACGGAGCCAGGTGACCACATCGGCTGGCACTACGACACGTCCTATTACAAGGGCGCTCGCTATACGATTTTATTGGGGCTGGTGGATCGGTCGCCGAGCTGCAAACTGATGTGCCAGCTTTATAAGGATGATCCAACACGCCCGATGAAAGAGATAACCCCATCGACGGGGCCCGGGGATATGGTGATTTTCAACGGGGACAAGCTCTGGCATTCAGTGACGCCACTTGGGGAGGGTGAGGAGCGGACGGTGCTGACGATGGAATATGTCACTGATCAGGGCATGAATCCGCTCAAGCGGTTCTACTCAAATTTGAAGGACTCGTTCGGGTATTTTGGCCTCAAGGCCGTCTTCGGCGGCAAGAGCTGACGGACCCTCCCCGCGCGTTATTTCGACCTCGACAAGACACGGTCGACCGCTATCTTGTGGCGGATTGCCGCAGCGCAAAGACGTCACGCACAAATCGCTACTGGTGTAGGTGCTTGAGAGCGGCCGCGCAGAGAATGATCAGTAGGCCAATTACGAGCGCGGCGCGCTGGAAGGGTATGGGTTCCCGGGATTGTTCGGCCTTTTCCTCCTCAGACAGCTCAGCCTGGGGGTCTTCCTTAAAGATGATGTTGTAGAGGTAGAGCGTCAGGATGCTGAGAACAAGAAACAGCTTAATGAAGAAGATCGTCAGGTACTTGGGGTGGTGCGGAATGCCCTCGCCCGTTTGCGATAGTACGAGCTGGTTCACGTAGTGGATATTGACTCCACCAGTGAACAAAATGACCACAAGGATGAGGCCGACGATTTTGTTGTAACGCTTGTGCAGACCCTCGGCGATTGGCTTGATCAGTTCGCGCGGCACAGCCGTGTGCAGCGTCGGCGTGAGGGACAGCACGAGAAAGGCCAGCCCGCCGATCCAGATCACGACCGACACCAGGTGCAGCCAATGGTTGACGATCGGGAAAACCTGATTGATGTCGAAGAGGATGGACTGGAGAGTATCCATGGCGATATCGTCAAACGTGAGGCGTCAGGCACGACCGGTGAAACGAAAACCACTTGTCAGCCCCCGAACGCTTCACGTCTTACCCCCGTACGCTAGAATTTAAAAACGGGCGCGTCGTTGCCAAACCGCTTCTTGCGCAATTCTTCCATCAACTCGATTGTGACACAGGTCAGGCCTTGCTCGCGCGCGTGCCGTTCGACACCCTTCTTCACCATGGCACGCAGGAAGTAGGGAATACGGTCGAGGCGGGCCTGGGCCGCCGGGTCCCAGGTTCCGGCAAAGGCCTCCTCCGTGTTGAAGGCCACGCGGATCTTCTCACCGCCCTTAGGCGTGTAAAGGCACCACTGGTCTTCATCGAGCCAGTCGCCGTGGTCCACGTAGGGCCGCGCGCGGCAGCCGCCGCAGATTTCGCTGTACTCGCAATCGCCACATTTGCCCTTGAGGTGCGGATAGCGGAACGAATCAAAGATGTCAGACTTTTCCCATAGATCCGCGAAGCTCCGCTCGCGCACGTTGCCTGCTGAGAGCGGCATATAGGGACAGGGGGTCAACTCGCCATTTGGCGTCACGCGGGCATAGTTGGTGCCGGCAAGGCAGCCGCCTCCCATATATCCGGTCGCCTTGGTGATCGGCGACTGGGGATCCTTCTCGTAGGCTAGCCGCTTGAAGTGCGGGGCACAGCGGGCCCGCACTAGCATGTCCTTGTAGCGGTCCTGGGCCGTGACCAAAAATCCGAGGACTTCTTCGTACTGCGCGGGCGTGATGTCGGTCAGCTCCTCACCGCGGCCGGTGCAGACCATGAAAAAGACATTGAGCACACGCGCCCCTAGAGTGTGCGCCCACTCGACGACGTCGGGCAGTTCCTGATAGTTCATCGGCTGGGCGCTGAAATGCACCTGGAACTGGAGTCCGTTGCGCTTACAGGCTTCGATGCCGGCCACCGCGCCCTCCCAGGCGCCGGGGACGCCGCGGAATCGATTGTGCTTTTGCGCGTCGAGCGAGTCGATGCTAATGCCGACGCCCACGACGCCGATCTCGACCAGCCGTTTTGCCATCGCATCGTCAATCAGCATCCCGTTCGTACCAAAGACGACCATAAAGCCCTGCGTGACGGCATGTCGGGCAATGTCGAGAATGTCGGGCCGCGTCAGCGGCTCACCACCGGTGATGACCAGCAGGCAGCCCTTGTTTACTTCAGCGATCTGATCGATAAGGCGGAGACACTCCTCCGTTGTCAGCTCGTCCGAGCCGCCACCAGATTTTGTGGTGGCATCCAAGTAGCAGTGGTCACATTTGAGATTGCAGCGTTTGGTCAGATTCAGCGCGAGGAGATAGGGCTTGAAATCATCCACAGTGCGACCGTCGTGCGGCGTCGCACCCGGCGTGATGAATTTGGCGACCTGCTGGCGGAGCGAGTCGAGTTGGCCCGGGAGGGAGAACCCGTTGAAGACGGGAAGCGGCTTGGCCATAGCGTCAGGATTTAGCCGAGCCGGAGCCGGTGAGGCTGGCGATGATTTCCTTCAGGTTCCCAGTCTTCATGGCGTCCTCCATGAAGCCCCGGGCCTGCTCGATGCCCTCGTTGGCGATCTCAAGCGTGATGGTCGTCGCGCTGACCTTTTCGGCGTGCTTCTGGATCAGCGCCTTCGTGCAATCGCGCATGAAGCCAGCGGGAGCCCGCTCCAGCCGCTCCTGCGCTTCCGGCGTCCACGAGAACAGTGGCGGCGTCTCGCTCATGATGGCCTCGCTCGCTCCATGTCCGTTGCCATGCCCGTTTCCATTTCCCTTGCCGTTGTTGTCGAGCAGGGCCGACGCGGCGGCGTCTGTGCCAGTACCCTTGTTAGCGAAGATCGGCGTGTAATCCTCGGCGGCAGCTTCCCTGATGATCGGGGCCGCGTATTCCAGCGTGATCGTTGTCATGCCGAGCTTGCGGGCGCTTTTCTCGATCTTGGCCTTGGCGCGCCGCCGCTGGAAGCCGGCCGGCACCGCGCGGATGGCCTCCTTGGCGTCCTTCGTCCACTGCATCGGCACGTCGTCGTAGGCCATGTCGGTTTCGAGTCCGCCCTCGGCCTTGGCGGCCGCATCGAAGATGCTCTTGTCCACCTGTTTGAACCGGTCGCCGGCGGCGCCGCAGACTGGGCATTTCACAGGCGTGTCGCCTTTGCCGATGTAGCCGCAGCCGTCGCACACGAAGTAGGTCTGGTTCATGCGGTCCAGATAGGCCTGTGTGCCGGCGCTCAGTTTCGATTTTTCCTCAACGAGACCCCCCACCATGCCGCTAAGCGTTTTCCCCATGAGGTCCTTGGCCACGGCATCGTCTGCCTGCATCTTGTCGCGATCGATGCCAGCCGCGTCCAGGTTGCCACCCAGCGTCCTCATGGCTTCCATAGCGCCCTTCGGCAGGATATGGCCGACGGCCAAATCCACGACGGAGTTGCTGATGATCGTATGCCCTTTTTCGATCGCATAGCGATGGATCGCCGTCTTCGCGACGCCACGCGCAAAGATGGGGATCTTCTCCATCCGGCGTAGGGCTTCCTCAGTCCAGGCAATCGTGTATTCCGCCTGCGTGTCGATCGGTGGCACGTACTTGCGGTTTGACACGAGGACGTTGCACGGGGCACAACGGAGCAGATTCTCCGTGTTGCTGCCGATGTCCATGTCCTCGTCACTGTGGACGCCAATGCGACCGACGATCAGGAGCCACGGCGTATCCTTGCGGACGTACTGGATGATCTTTTCAAAGGCCTTGCCGTCAAGCAGGGTCGTCTTCACATCGGTTTGCTCGGCCTGCGCGATCTCGCGCGAGATGTCGAGGTGCGACTGGTAGATCTTGGCGAGGCCACTGTCGATGATGTCCTCGTGGAGCTTTTCCTGTTCCTTGAAACGGAAAACCTTCCCGGCTTCCTCGTTCAGCACGCCCGAGATGCTGTGGAAGGCCGCGTAGTGGAAGTAGGGATCGAAGGCCGAAATGGCTTCGACCGGCTTGTTTAGCGCCTTGCCGAGCGCGAGACCGGTCATCAGGCCGCCAAACGAATAGGGGCTGCCGTCCACCGCTACGACAATCTTGCCGCCGTTGAACGACTGACCGATCGGCTGGGGCTGCTTGATGACGAGCATGTCGGAGCTGCGCACGCGACGGATGACCCGCTCCGTGTTGCTGCCGATCACGCTGTCCTTCACGGCGCCGACGCCCAGCGCGCCCATGATAACGAGGTCGTAGCCGCTGGTGTTGATATCCTCCGCCAGCACTTTCCAGTTTCTGCCTTCAAGCGACTTCCGCTCAAGCGGCAGGTTGGCTTCAGTGCACCGCTTATCGACGTAATCGAGATAGGAGTCGGTAATGATCTGGAGCCCGCGGGTGATCAGCGAGTCATGGATCTGCCGCTGACGGTCCAGTTCCTTCTCGTCGTGATACTCCTCTGGCAGGCCCGCCTCCATCTGTTTGAACCGCTTGTCGTGCATCTTGGCGGCGTAGACGTGGCTGCCGACAATCTTTGAGCCAAAGGTCTTGGCCATTTCGATCCCCACATCGACGGCGGTGTTGGAGTGGTCGGAGTTATCGACGGGGATATAAATCGTCTTGTACATCGCGGGCGCTCCTCCTGTGTCCTGGCCAGCCCGACCCTGCATTCAAATGAGAACTTCAGGACAGATGCAATGTTATGAAAAACCAACGAATTCTTTAAATTTAGAGCTTAAAACAGACTTCATCTTAGCATCGGGTTTAGAGTGATTGCAAGCAGGTTGTGGGAGGAGAAAAGAGCTACCGGGCCGAGCTGGCAGAGGCCGGTTTTTTGCGAGAATTCAGGATCTCCTCGAGGGTCAGGAGGGCCTGGCGACCCGAATTGTGTTCGAGGCCCTTGGTCAGATGGCTGTCGGCGTAGGTACTCTGCTCGGTCTGCGACAGTGATCCGGACCAGGTGCGCGGATCGCGACTGTGTTTCTTGTCCCAGGCTCGCAGGCAGGCCTTGGCGATGAGTTTATTTAAGGGCGCCGGGTTGTAGAGGAGTTTCCGGATGCTCCACGGCGTCAGCATAAGCGGGTTGTAGCCGGCCGAGAGATAGCCCTCTTCCAATAAACGGTGTTCTAAGTCCGTATTGGGCTGGATGCCCAGGAAGAACATCAGTGGGAAGACGCGCTCCTCGCCCAGAATCGCTGCCACCTTCTTGTAGGACTCAACGCTTTGGAGTAGGGTCTCTTCCGTTTCGTGCGGCGAATTAAGCGAATAGTTCAAAATCACCTTACCCTTGAAGCCTGCTTCGGCCAGGTACCGGCAGCCGTCGTAGAGCTTCTCCAGCTTGAAGCCCATATGGAGGTCGTTGAGGATCTCCTGCGAGCCGGAGGTGATCGCCACCTCCAGATCACCCACGCCTGATTGCACCATCAGCTGGGCCATGTCGGCGGTGATTAGCGACGTGCGGACATACCCCGACCATTCGATAGCCAGTTTTTGACAGACGATCCGTTCCAGAATCTCCGTGCACTGCGAATAAGCTTCCTTGCCCGTGATGAATTGGGCGTCCGTAAACCAGAAGCGCCGCGCGCCCCACTGGTGATAGTGTTGTGAGAGGTCCTTCACGACCATGTCGGGCGGCCGGTAGCGCACGCGCTTGCCCTCAATGTAGGGATAGAGGCAGAAGGCGCAATCGTAGGGGCAGCCGCGCTTGGTCTGCACGCCGATGCTCTCGCCTATGTAGTCCTTATATTGCGGGAAAATCGAGGTGAGATAGGGCAGGTCTACGGTCAGTGCATCGAGCAGTGCCGGCTTGCTCTGCTGGCCTTTTGAGACACGGCCGTTCTCGCGAATGATGTAGCGTTCGCCCTCCAACGAGTCGCCGTCCAACACTTTCAGAATCGCATCCTCGCCCTCGCCCAGGATACCGATCGTGCCCTCCGGCAGTTTTTCAATGAGCTGATCGGCAAAAGCCGTGAACGCGCCTCCGCCGATCATGATCTGCGACGTGGGAAATTCCTTTCG
The DNA here is from genome assembly GCA_016873435.1 of Nitrospira sp. Taxonomy (NCBI): domain Bacteria; kingdom Pseudomonadati; phylum Nitrospirota; class Nitrospiria; order Nitrospirales; family Nitrospiraceae; genus Nitrospira; species Nitrospira sp. The sequence goes on along the minus strand of VGXF01000006.1, from coordinate 81,332 downwards.
GATCAGCCAGGGGTAGGACAGCACGGTCCAGATATGGTTGTAGTAACGGTAGAGTTGCCTGACGCCGTTGAACGATGCCAGCATTTTCTTAATCGGGTTCGCCGAAAAATAAAAATTGAAGGCGTCCTCCAGCGAGGCATCACCCTCGTGCGGCGAGAAGATCTGGATGTCCCGCCAGGAAAAGCAAACCAGATCGGGCAAAAAGGCCATCGCGGTATCGCGCAGGACCTTGGCGCGCTGCTCGACCGGATACAGCGACAGGTCGAGGACGTGCTGCCGTACCGCCGGCCTCCGCCGATGGATGAAGTCCGCCAGATAGGTGATCCCGATCGGGTACACCTTCTTGCAGGGGAGGAAAACGTAGAGAACAGAGTTCATGGCATTAAGGAACTGAAATGCGCCGGGAGTTTTATTGCAGCGGTCATCGGTATACTTCCAGGCTATTTGATGGCGACGTGGATGGCCACGATCCCCCCGCTCAGGTTGTGGTATTCGACGTGGGAGAATCCCGTCTTCAGTATCAGCGTCTTGAGCCCCTCTTGGTTTGGGAAGGTCCTGATTGAGGCGGGCAAATATTCGTACACACCGGTCTTGTCTCGTGCGACGACCGTGCCGATCCACGGCAAGAGGCAGAAGGAATACCAGTCGTAGAGTGAGCGGAGCCAGGCCTGCGGGGGGTGCGAAAACTCAAGGCAGACGAACCGCCCGCCCGGTTTGAGCACGCGGCGGATCTCGGAAAAAGCAGCAGCAAGATTGCCGACGTTGCGCATGCAGAAACCGGTTGTCACGGCATCGAACGAGCCGTCAGAAAATCCCAGATGCTCGGCATTGGCTTCGAGGCAGGTAATCCGGTGTGCATATCCGCACCGGACGACTTTCTTGAGTCCCTCGACGAGCATCGCATGGTTGAGATCAGAGGCAACCACGCGCCCACCAGATCCCATTTTCGACTCAATCAGGAGAGCCAGATCAGCCGTACCGGAGCCCACATCCAGTGCCCGGCCGTTTTGAACCGATGGAACGAACGAGGCAGTCAGCTTCTTCCATCTGTGGTGCAGCCCAAAGCTTAGCAGCGTGTTGTTGAGATCGTAGACGCCCGCTATGGCTGTGAACATGCGCTGCACGGCCTGCTCGCGTGCGGAACCGGACCACCCGGAAACGGCGCGCGCGGCCGACCCAGGCAGCGTCGATTTTTCTTCACACTGCAACATTTTGGAATGGTGGCACCCGTTTCGTCGCATTGTCAAGCCAACTCGCTTAGCTGGTATAATCCGGCGGCTGATCGACCACCCACGCCGTCGAGCCCAAGGAAGCGGTCAGGCCATGAAGATACTTTTTAGTGATGAGTCAGGAGACCAATCACTGGATACCAGTGATTCGCAGTCTCTGGCGTTTGTTCTTGGCAGAGGCATTACGGACGCGGGCAATAAGGACAGCGCTTCGTCGTTTTGGTAAACCGTTAATAAATAAGGCAAAGCCGAAAAAATCAATTTTGGGACTAAAATTGTCCAGCTCGATCGTCATCAAGGGTGCTCGGGAGCACAACCTTAAGAATCTCGACGTTGAAATTCCGCGGGACCGGCTCGTTGTCATCACCGGGCTGAGCGGGTCCGGCAAGTCTTCGCTCGCGTTCGATACCATCTACGCCGAAGGGCAGCGCCGGTACGTCGAATCGCTCTCGGCCTACGCGCGCCAGTTTCTCGAGCAAATGGGCAAGCCCGACGTGGATTCCATTGAAGGGCTGTCACCGGCCATTGCCATTGAGCAGAAGAGTACCAGCCACAACCCGCGCTCGACGGTCGGGACGGTCACGGAGATTTACGATTATCTGCGCCTGCTTTTTGCGCGCATCGGTCGGCCCTTCTGCCATCAGTGCGGCGAGGAGATTTCCTCCCAGACGATCCAGCAGATGGTGGATGCGATTCGGAATCTTCCGGAGGGGACGAAGTTCCAGATTCTTGCCCCCATTGTGAGAGGGCGCAAGGGCGAGTACCGCAAGGAATTGCTGGAGATGCGCCGGGCCGGCTACGTGCGCGCGATGATCGATGGCAAAATGGTCGAGCTGGCCGACGAAATCGCGCTAGATAAGCAGAAGAAACACACGATCGAAATCGTAGTGGACCGCCTTGTGATGAAGGAAGGTGGTCCAGGAGACGCATTGTCAAAACGGCTCGCCGATTCGGTCGCATCCGCGTTGAAACTGACCGATGGACTTGTTGGCGTGCTTGCGGAGGAGGGCAAAGGCCTGCTCTATAGCGAGAAGCTGGCGTGCATTCGCTGCGGCATCAGCTATCCTGAAATCACGCCGCGCGTGTTTTCGTTCAATAGCCCGCACGGAGCCTGTCCGATCTGTGACGGGACCGGCTTCGTCATGCCATTTGGAAAAAGCACAGTCGCCTTAGCCGAAGAGGGGCAATCCTCCTGGGAGCAGGATTTCACGCTGCTGGAGGTTTGCCCGGATTGTAAGGGGGCGCGACTAAAGCCGGAAAGTCTCTCGGTGAAGATCGCCCGCAAGTCCATTGCGGAGGTGACGGAGCTTTCGATTCGAGCGGCAGCCGACTTCGTGGCCTCGCTCAAGCTAACCAAGCGAGAAGCTTTCATCGCACAGCGGATTCTGAAGGAGATTCGCGAACGGCTGGGCTTTCTTAGGAATGTCGGGCTGGACTATCTGACACTCGACCGTGCGGCGGCGACACTTTCGGGTGGCGAAGGGCAACGCATCCGCCTGGCGACGCAAATCGGCTCGGGCCTCGTCGGTGTGCTGTATATATTAGACGAACCCTCCATCGGCCTACATCAGCGGGACAATCGGCGGCTGCTCCAGACGCTGATCCGGCTGCGTGATCTCGGCAACACGGTCCTGGTGGTCGAGCATGATGCGGAGACGATGCAGGCCGCCGACCACATTCTCGATCTCGGGCCCGGCGCCGGTGCGCACGGCGGCCGGATCATCGCGCAAGGGACACCCAAGGAGGTGATGGCCAACAAGGCCTCGCTGACCGGGCAATACCTGTGCGGGGAGATGGTCGTCACGCTCCCGCAACGGATACGCAAGCCGCGAGGTTTTGTCAGCGTAGTAGGCGCGAAAAAGCACAATCTCAAAAATCTCACGGCCAAGATTCCGCTGGGCCTGCTGACCTGCGTGACCGGCGTCTCGGGATCAGGCAAGAGCACGCTCGTGTTGGAAGTGTTATTCCACTCACTCTCGCAACTGCTCTATCACAAGCATCCTAAAATTGACGGCTGCAAGGAACTCAAGGGGGTCGATGCACTCGACAAGGTCATTGATATTGATCAGTCCCCGATCGGCCGCACGCCTCGGTCCAATCCGGCCACCTATACCGGGCTGTTCACGTTCATCCGGGACCTCTTCGCGAAACTGCCGGAGTCGCGCGTGCGCGGCTACAAGCCGGGCCGGTACAGCTTCAATGTAAAGGGTGGGCGATGCGAAGCCTGCGAGGGCGATGGTCTGATCAAGATTGAGATGCACTTTTTGCCTGATGTCTACGTGACCTGCGAGGTCTGCAACGGCCAGCGGTATAACCGCGAGACGCTGGAGGTGAAGTACCGAGACCGGAGCATCGCCGACGTGCTGAATATGACGGTGGACGAGGCGTTAGAATTTTTCGAGCCGGTGCCGTTCATCAAGAACAAATTGCAGACGCTGCATGATGTCGGCTTGCACTACATCAGGCTGGGCCAGTCTGCGACGACCCTGTCCGGCGGTGAGGCGCAGCGGGTGAAGTTGTCGCGGGAGTTGTCGAAGCGGGCCACGGGCCGGACGCTCTACATCTTAGATGAGCCGACGACAGGGCTGCATTTCGCTGATATTCAGCGTTTGCTGGATGTGCTCAACCGTCTAGTCGAGGCGGGCAATACGGTACTGGTGATCGAGCACAATCTGGATGTCATACGAAATGCCGACTGGCTGATTGACCTGGGGCCCGAAGGCGGCAATCGGGGCGGCAAGATTGTGGCCGAGGGGACGCCGAGAGATATTGCGAAGGTGAAGCGGTCATATACAGGGCAGGTCTTAAAAGAGGCGGGCGTGGGGTGAGATACGGTACGGCATGATCAGGTAATGGCCGTATCGGATCAGTCTGCCTTCCTTGCTCACCGCACGTGCGCGCAAGACGACGGGCGGAACAAGACCTCTCCACTGCGAATGCATCGCGCGCGGGGGCTCAAGCAAATCCTGGCGATGCCCTCTTATTGTCAGGCGGTCGCAAGACAGCTTAGCGAGCAGTCTTGCGAGAGCATAATTTGAGTCTGTAGTTTGTCCCTTCAGCTAGGGAGTAAGGAGCCCATGCACACGATTCTACTGCTGACGGTCTCAAACATTTTTATGACGATTGCTTGGTACGGCCATTTGAAATACAAGGACTCGCCGTTGTGGATGGCAATCGTAGTGAGCTGGGGAATTGCCTTTGCAGAATATTGTTTCCAGGTGCCGGCCAACCGCATTGGCCACTCTGAGTTCACAGCGGCTCAGTTGAAAACGATTCAGGAGGTCATTACGCTGGCAGTGTTCTGCGTTTTCTCGGTGGTCTATCTTAAGGAACCGCTCAAGTGGAACTATCTGGCCGGCTTCACGCTGATGGCCGGCGCGGTGTTTCTCATCTTTAAGGAATGGTGATATGGCCAAGACAAAACGAGGACCGGTAAAAGAACAGGCCGCACAGGATTTCGAAAAGCTTGGCGTCTTCTATCTGGGACGCGGATACGATCTGGGGGCAAAGAAATCACAGGGCGGGCTGCTCCTCTATGATTCGAAGGACCTTGTCACGCACGCGGTCTGTGTGGGCATGACTGGAAGCGGCAAGACGGGTCTCTGCATCGGCCTACTTGAAGAGGCGGCGATTGATAGCATTCCCGCGCTGATCATTGACCCCAAGGGGGATCTGGCCAATCTCATGTTGACCTTTCCGCAGTTGCGTGCGGAGGATTTCGCGCCGTGGGTCAACGGAGACGACGCGCGTAAAAAAGGCCTCTCGCCAGGCGACTATGCAAAACAACAGGCGGAACTCTGGAAGACTGGCCTTGCCGGTTGGAGGCAGAATGAGGACCGGATCACGCGGCTGCAAGAGGCGGCCGAAATTGCGATCTACACGCCGGGCAGCAACGCCGGCATTCCAGTTTCGATTCTGAAATCGTTCGAGATGCCTGACAAAACTGTGCGGGAAGATGCCGAACTACTGCGCGAACGCATCGGCATCACAGCGACGAGCCTGCTCGGCTTGATCGGCGTGGATGCCGATCCGATGAAGAGCCGCGAACACATTCTGCTCTCCACGATTTTGAACGCGGCATGGAGCAAGGGCGCCAATGTGGACCTGGCCGCGCTGATCCAGCAGATTCAGGAGCCGCCGGTCTCGAAAGTCGGCATGCTCGATCTGGACTTATTCTATCCGTCCAAGGACCGGTTCGCGCTGGCGATGAAGCTAAACAATCTGCTCGCTGCGCCGGGATTTTCCGTCTGGCTCGAAGGGGCGCCGCTGGACATCCAGAGCCTTCTCTATACGCCAAAAGGCAAGCCGCGCCTGGCGATCCTGTCCATTGCGCATCTGAATGACGCCGAGCGAATGTTCTTCGTCTCGCTGCTGCTCAATCAAGTGCTCGGCTGGATGCGGAGCCAGTCGGGGACGACGAGTCTGCGTGCCATTCTCTATATGGACGAAATCTTCGGCTACTTCCCTCCGGTGGCCAATCCCCCGTCCAAGCAGCCGTTGCTCACGCTGCTCAAGCAGGCCCGCGCGTTCGGCGTGGGTGTCGTGCTGGCGACGCAGAACCCAGTCGATCTTGATTACAAGGGGCTGGCCAACACCGGCACCTGGTTTATCGGCCGGCTTCAGACAGAGCGGGACAAGGCGCGGGTGATTGAGGGATTGGAAGGTGCCGCGGCTGGAGCAGGGAAGAAGTTCGACAAGGGGCGAATGGAGCAGATTCTGGCGGGACTCGGTAATCGAGTGTTTCTGATGAACAATGTGCACGATGACGCGCCGGTGATCTTTGAGACGCGCTGGACGCTTTCTTATCTGCGTGGGCCGCTCACACGCATGCAGATCAAGACGTTGATGGAGCCTGTAAAACGATTGGGGTATGGGGGAAGAGAACTAGAGGGGCACCAGCAGTCGGAAAGCGCCCGTACCCCTTCCCCCTCTATCCCACAATCCCTTGGTTCGCGTCCCATTCTGCCGCCCGATGTGCCACAGTATTTCGTGCCGGTGCGAGGGAAATTATCCGGGCCGGTAGTCTACCAACCGATGCTGCTGGGAGCGGCACAGGTGCATGTGTCGGATGCTAAAGCTGGCGTGGATGTGACGCAGAACGTGGTCGTGGCGACGCCGTTCACGGATAACGCCGTATCAGTGGACTGGGATGCGGCCACAGACGTTGATGTCGCCGTGGCCGATCTGGAAAAGACGCCAGCCGAACCAGCACAGTTTGGCGTACTACCGCCCGCGGCCGGCAAAGCCAAAAACTTCGAGGCCTGGAGCAAGGACTTTTTGGGCTGGCTCTATCGCACGCAGACGATTGAGCTGCTCAAAAGCCCGGGGTTGAAGAAGCTGTCGAGGCCGAGCGAGTCCGAGCGGGATTTTCGCGCGCGGCTCCAGCAGGCGGGACGTGAGGAGCGGGATCGGATCGCGCAGAAATTGCGGGACAAGTTCGCGCCGAAGATCGCCGGGCTGCAAGAGAGAAAACGCCGGGCCCTGCAGGTCGTCGAACGGGAGTCGGAGCAGGCGATGCACAGTCAGATTCAAACTGCTATTTCGATCGGCGCAACGCTGCTTGAAGCTTTCACCGGTCGAAAGGCCATCAAGACCTCGACGATCGGCAAGGCCACTACGGCCGTTCGGGGCGCGGGGCGGGCCATGAAAGACCGCAAGGACGTCGACCGGGCTGAGGATAATGTCGCCGCGATCGATCAGCAGATCGCCGAATTGGAGACGCAGTTCAAGGCTGAGACAGACACGCTGGCGTCCGCCGTCGATCCGCTCACGGAAAAGCTGGAAACCGTGTCGCTTAAGCCGTCCAAGTCGACCATCTCGGTCAGGCTGGTGGCGCTGGCCTGGGTCCCAAGCTAGCAGCCGCTATCGGTTAATCGTTGTTCGGACGTGCTTCAGTCAGGTCGCCCTGCGACTAACGGATAGCGAACCGTGAGGCGCGTTTCATCCCTCAGTGCTTTCCCTTCTGCATGATCTTATCCGTCCAGGCCAAGAGGATGGCCGAGCCCAAAAACGTCATGTGAATCAGAATCTTCCATTTGACGTGCTCGGGCGTCTCATTCGCGATGTTCACGAAGGCCTTGAGTAGATGGATGCTAGAAATGCCGATCAGCGAGGCCGCCAGCTTTACCTTGATCGTGCCCGGGTCCACGTGGCTGAGCCAGTCCGGCTTGTCCCGATGGCCTTCCAGGTCCAGTTTGCTTACGAAGGTGGCGTAGCCGCCGATGACGACCATTGTCAGCAAATTCGCCACCATCGTGATATCGATCAACGACAGGATGCCAAGCATAAAGATGGTTTCGGAGAGCTCGCGGACGTTGTGGATCATCTCCCACAACTCAACGATAAATTTGTAGGCGTAGAGCAGTTCAGCGACGATCAGTCCGCCATAGAGCGGCGCCTGAATCCAGCGACTCGCGAAGATGAGGGTTTCGAACCCCTGCTCCAGCTTCGACGGCGGACTGCCCCCACTAGACGATGCTGTGACGTGGGCGGGATGACCGGCAGTGGACATGAACGCAATCCTCCTTGCAGTTGAACGCCGCGGACGGCCCGCAGCCGACTCTGCATGCTAGGGAGAATGAGGGGCCGCTGTCAATTGACTTCCAGAGCGCGCTAGAACGCCTTGAACTTTGTCAGAGTCTTGGTGCCAGTATCGTCCAGCTCCGCTTTTTCCGGCTTGGTGAGAGTGAGAAATTTGAGCCCGCGCGTCTCAGATCATGGGACCACCGCGTGCCTGACGCCGGAAGCGGAACGCCTGGAGCATGCGGTGTACCCTCCGGTGATGCGGGCGTGACCCTATGTGTGGCAAACAGGGTTCCGGCCCGCCCGCAAGATGCCTGCTGGGCTGAGAAACGGAAGCGCCGAATGAAGGACGGGGGAGCGGGTGCTCCTTTTTTAACATGTTCCAGTAATACCGGCCGATGGCACGTTTGACAAACAAGGTGGAGGCCTGAGACTAGCGGGAAATGGAAAAGGAAATTAATTCCGGTTCACGGCAGAAGAGGTCAGGGCTTTGCGAATCTCGGCAGCTGTGCGAGCGTCGAGGCCAGCCTGGCGTAATTGTACGTCGGTGGCTGTAGCGATCTTGTCGAGGCTACCGAACGTTTTCAGCAGTGTGGCTCGCCGGACCTCGCCGACGCCGATGATCTGATCCAGTTTTGACGCCAGCAGCGCCTTGCTGCGAAGTTTCCGGTGGTAGGCGATGGCAAAGCGGTGGGCTTCGTCCCGGATGCGTTGGAGCAGATGCGTGGCGGGTGACGAGGGCCTGAGGACAATCGGGTTCTTGCGTCCCGGCAGAAAGATCCGTTCGTCCTTGTTTCCTTTGGCCTTAGCTAAACCAATGATCGGCAGGTCCGAACGGCCCGCCTCCTTTAGCCCTGCCATAGCGGCCGTGAGCTGGCCGAGCCCACCGTCGATCACGACGAGGTCGGGTAGGCAGAGGCGTTCAGATTTACCATACCGGCGCACCACCACCTCTTTCATGCTGGCGAAGTCGTTAGCGCCGGCAACTGTTTTAATACGGAACTTTCGGTAGTCCGATTTCTTAGCCTGGCCATCCTGCCATACGACAAAGGATGCGACGGATGCCTGCCCCATCGTATTTGAAATGTCAAAGCCTTCGATCCGGCTGGGGGGCGCTTGCAGTTTGAGCAAACGCTTCAGCTCAGCCGTGGCCTGGCGGTCGGTCTCCTCGTTACGCAGGTGGTTTACGAGAGCTGCCGCAGCATTCTCTTCTGCGAGCTGCACGAGCTGGTGCTTCAGCCCGCGTTCCGGCGCGACGATCTTGACGGCCTGGGTTTTTTTCTCCGAAAGCCAGGTTTCGATCAGCGGCGCGTCGGCCAGCGGCAGGGGTACCAGCAGTTCGCGGGGGGGTAGGCCGTCCTTATTATAGAACTGCTCGATGGCCGACCGAACGAGTTCTTCCTCAGATGTACCGGCCGCGTCGGGCCAGAAAAAATCCTTCCGGCCGATCAGCAGACCGCCGCGCACGAAGAGCATCTGGAGATCCACGGCCGCCCCCTGCCAGGCGAGACCGAGCACGTCTTGATCAACGGCCGTCGTCTGCGTGATGCGTTGCTTTTCCAGTGTGCGTTCGATGTCAGTGATCCGGTCCCGCACGCGCGCGGCTTCCTCAAAGGCCTGCCGGTCGGCCAAGGCTTCCATCTGGCTGCGCATCTCGTCGAGCAGTTCCGTATCACGCCCTTCTAGAAACTGCCGCACCTGGCGGACAATCTCGTGATATTCCTCGCGCGACTGGTTGCCGATGCAGGGGGCCAGGCAGCGCTTGATTTCGAATTCAAGGCAGGCCCGCTCGGCGGTGCCGTCGATCTCAATCTCACAGGTCGCCAGCGGGAACACCTTGCGGATCAGTTTGAGCGTCTGCTTCATCGCGCCGATGTCCGTGTAGGGGCCGTAGTAGAGCGCCCCGTCTTTCTGTACCCGCCGGACGATCGTCAAGCGGGGAAAGGCTTCGCGAATGGGCAAGCGCAGGTAGGGGTACTGTTTGTCATCTCGTAGGATGACGTTGAAACGCGGCCGGTGTTTCTTGATCAGATTGCTTTCGAGAATGAGCGCCTCCAGCTCGGAGCGCGTGACGAGGGTTTCCATATCGGCAATCTGGCTCACTAGCAATGTCGTCCTGGGCGTGTGGTCGGCGCCTTTCTGAAAATAAGACCGCACGCGGTTAGCTAGCACGGCGGCCTTGCCGACGTAGAGCACCTCGCCCGCGTCGTTCTTGAACAGGTAGACGCCGGGCTGGTTGGGGAGGCAGGCCAGGGCATGCTTAAGATCAGGGGAAGGGTTCATGGCTGATGGTTAATGGGTGATGCGTCAGGAAGACGACTCCCCCTAGAGGGATTTGTGCTTTGCTCGTTGGTGAATTTTCAGCTCAATGCTCGCGATCAGAGTGCTGGTTTTTTTCAGCGCGTCATCCGTGTCGTAGTAGCGTATTGGCAATGGCAGTAGAAGCCGTCATGCGTACCGTAGGCCTGGCGGCTGTTCGATTAACTCCACCTCATAGCCATCCGGCGCATCAATGAAAATGAAGCGACTGCCAGAGGAGCTCCGTGTCGGTCCGTCAGTGATCTTCACGCCCTTCTGATTTAACGCAGCTATTGTGTCGTCGAGATTTTCCACCTCGAAGGCCAGGTGTACCAGGTCCTCTTGCACCTCCACGGGGCCGCTGGGCGGGAAGCTGCACAGCTCGATCAATTCCTCACTGTTCGGGACCTTCAGAAACGCTAGGTGCGAGCCGCGCAGAGAGGTTTTCCGCTCCATTACTTCCAGGCCGAGCACGCCGGTGTAAAAGTCTATGGTTTGCTGCATATCGCTGACTCTCATTCGCGTGTGCAGCAGCTTTTTAACTTTCATGAATCTCGCATTAGCTGTCATTGGTTATGCGTCATTTGAGGAGTTTAGGAGTTTTACAAAAAATGACTGACGTGTGACGTTATCCCCGTGTTGATCCTGCCGTCTTCCTGAGCAGAATCTCCGCTGAGCCAGAAATCAGCAAATTTGGCATAGGCCCGATTTCCTGATACCCCTGTTTTTTGTAAAAGGCCCGTGCCTCCGTGTTGAAATCAGACACGCAGGCCAAGAGGTTCTTTGCGCGGGCAAATACCAGTCCTTCAAGGTAGGCCAGGAGCGCACGGCCATGACCCTTCCCGCGGACCGCCGGTGCGACAACCAGCAGTTCCAGATAATCACCCATAAGAAACTTCGGCCGTAGCAGGGCGAAGCCGGCCAGCGCTCCGTTCGCTTCGATGACAAACCCTTCGCGTCCCGCCGGCATCGGATCGAGGAGTTTCTTCCAGTCTGCATCCGTGTAGCCCAGTTTCTTCCACGGCTCCGAGGAGGCCAGCATGGCTACCACGGCCAAACGGTCGCTCTCTTGATAGGGCCGGATCGTCATGGTTGCGTGCAGGATAGCAGTTCCGTCACAGTCACGGGCCTCAAGCCCTGTTTCGGAAGCACTTCCTGGACGAGGGATTCCACAACCGTCCGGGTCTGCCTCCCTTTTCCGTTCGCATGAAACACGATCATGCTGCCGCTGTGTGTCGCGGCGGTCAGGTGTGCCAGCATTTTTTCAGACGACAGCGCGGGATCAGGATCGCCCGAGATGACGTTCCAGAGAATGAATTGCAGCCCCAGTTTCTTTACCACCTCGATAGTCATATCGTTGAATTCGCCGTAGGGAGGGCGGAACAGGATTGCGGTCTGGTGATAGCGCGTTCGGAGCAGGTCCACGGCCTGAACGATTTCAGCCCGCTGATGATCTTCGTCCAGCGAAGCTAGATGCGCATGGACCTGGCCGTGCGTGCCCATTTCAAAAAAGGGTACGGCGAGGAGGCGCTTCATTTCCAAATCGTGCTTCTTGATCCAGTTGCCCGAGGCGAAGAAGGTGGCCGGGATCTTATGTGCCACCAAGTAGTCGATCAACGTGGCGTCGTAACCCGTACCTTGTCGGACTGGGCAGAGGTCGAAAGTCAGGGCCACGGTCTTGCACGCAGGCGTCCCGCCCTTGATCACCTGCGCGGCGCCGTCGCCCGAACACGACAGCAAGATGGCGAGGCTGAACCAGACGGTCTGCAGCAGGCGTGTGCACATACCAGCAGTATACGCGCGCGGAAAGTAAAAAGTGAAAACTTAAAAGTGAACGGTCAGACCGGGCCGTCCTCAGAAAACCCAGTACGCAGCACTGATTTCTGGTTGCGTTCTTGTTGCGGCCGGTGGACCACATCAGCGCTGTAGAGAAAGAGCGAGGGCGAGTAGTAGACCTAGAGGAGGCACATGACGACAGAGTGCCTGAAAACTTTCATGGTCGATGGGCAATGGCGTATGGTCAATGCTAGCCACGGTTCATTGCCCATCACCCGACCACCATATGCTCCGGCTTACCGCATTCCCAGGACGGCCTGCATGACAAGGGCAACGAGGGGATTGGGGAAGAGGCCAAAGATTACGACGCCGGCCAGGGCACAAGCCAGTGCGACTGTTAGAGCCGGCGAGGTCACGAGCGCCAGCTGCCCACCGGCCGTCTCCGGCTCGCGCATGTACATGACCATCACGACGCGCAGGTAGTAGTAGGCCGAAATGGCGGCGAAGAGCACGCCAATGACGGCCAGCCAGACGAGATCAGCCCGAACGGCTGCCGTAAAGAGATAGAATTTTCCAATGAAGCCGGCAGTCGGGGGAATGCCAGCTAGCGAGGCCATGAAAGCCAGCATCAGGAAAGCCGCCACTGGCTGCCGCTTGGCCAGGCCCGCGTAATCTTCGATCTCGTTGTTCTCGACGCCATTCTTACGCACCATGGCGATCACCGCAAAGGCGCCGAGCGTCATAAAGGCATAGACGACCAGATAAAGCATGACACTGGAGAGCCCGAAGGCCTGGGCCTCGCGATCGGCCGGTACGTAGCCAGCGACCACGACGCCGATCAGCGCGTAGCCAGCATTAGCGATACTCGAGTAGGCGAGCATGCGCTTGATGTTGGTCTGCACGATGGCCACGAGGTTGCCCAGGAGCAGTGTGGCAAAGCAGAGCAGCAGGAACAGGAAGGACCAGTTGGCCTTCAGGCCGCCAAGGCCGTCTACGAATACACGCAGGAACGCCGCGAAGCTCGCGGCCTTCGACGCTACGGCCATGAAGGCCGTCACCGACGTGGGCGAGCCCTCATAGACGTCCGGCGTCCACATGTGGAACGGGACGGCAGCGATCTTGAAGCCGAAACCGACGGCCAAGAGTGTCATAGCCAGGGCCAGCATCGGATCGTCCAGCCCGCGGGTCGTGATGGCCATGGCAATCGTGGAGAGGTGTGTGCTTCCGGACGCGCCGTAAAGCAGTGAGATGCCGTAGAGCAGCATGCCCGACGAGAAGGCGCCGAGGACAAAGTATTTGGCCGAGGCCTCCAGCGACCGTGCTTCGAAGCGCTTGAATCCAGCTAAGATGTAGAGCGAGAGTGACATCAGCTCCATGCCAAGATAAATAGTCAAAAGGTCCGCCGCGGAGACCATGACCATCATGCCGGCCAGTGACAATAAGATAAAGCCGTAGTATTCACCAAGGTTCAGCCGTTCGGCCTTTAAATAAGCCAGCGACAGGAGAATGGTGAATCCGCTCACGCCATAGAGCAGCAGCTTCCAGAATCCTGAGAAGGGATCGAGGATCACCAGATCACTGAAGGCGGATACCGACGTGCCCATACGCGATATTGTGAAGTGCGCGCAGGCTGCGAGCGCGGCCACGCTGAACCAGGCCAGCCAGTCTTTTCGTGAGGGCGGGGTGATCGGATCGAGCGCCAGGACAAGGCAGGCCGCACCGATCACGATCAGCTCGGGCAGGATAGCAATCAGATCGGCGAGCGGCATTGTCAGTTCACCTGACAAACGGCAGTATGGTGGTGTAATCACGCATGTGGACGTTGGCGGACTTTAGCTCAGCCGTAGGGGGCCCCGGCGCGGGCATGACGGTCGGCATGCCCGGCGTGTCCTGCCCCATCTCGAAGTCTCCCAGGTCCACGCGTTCGATCAATCCGTTCACGCTCGCGTGCATGTTGACCAGCAACGGATTCGGATAGAGCCCGATCCAGAAAACCAGCACGACCAGCGGCACCATCGTCACCATCTCGCGCAGGTTGAGGTCGTGCAGCTGCGAAACATGAGCAGGGTTGGGCACGCCGAAGGCCACGCGCTGCAGCATCCACAAGAGATAGGCTGCTGCCAGGATAATGCCCAGCGAGGCGATGGTCGCAATCCATTTGCTCCAGAAAAAGGTGCCAGCCAGCACAAGGAATTCACCGACGAAACTGTTCGTGCCGGGCAATCCGAGCGACGACAGGCTGAAAATGACGAGAACGGTCACGTAGCGCGGCATCAGGCCTGCAAGGCCCACGTTGTCGGTGATTTGCCTGCTGTGCGTGCGCTCGTAGATCGCACCGACGCACAGGAACAGGGCGCCGGTTGTGATGCCGTGGTTGACCATTTGCATGATCGCGCCTTCGATGCCTTGCGCGTTCAACATGAAGATGCCAAGCGTCACAAAGCCCATGTGGCTCACGCTGGAATAGGCGATGAGTTTCTTCAGATCGGCCTGCGCGAGCGCCATGTAGGCCCCATAAATGATTGCGATCAGCGACAGCACCACCATGACCGGCGTGAAGGTGACGGTGGCGTCAGGGAGCATCGGCAGCGTGAAACGCAGAAACCCGTACCCGCCCATCTTGAGCAGCACGCTTGCGAGAATCACGCTGCCCGCGGTCGGCGCCTCCACGTGAGCGTCGGGGAGCCAGGTGTGCAGCGGCCACATTGGCACTTTCACGGCGAAGGCGGCCCAAAAGGCCCAAAACAGCCAGTTCTGCAACTTTGACGTGTACTCGACGCGGCTCAACAGAAGGATGTCGAACGTCTGGCCACCCTTGAAGTAGAGCATGATGATGGCGACGAGCAGCAGCACGCTACCGACCAATGTATACATGAAGAACTTGATCGCCGCGTAGAGCCTGTTCGGTCCCCCCCAAACCCCGATTAGCAGGTACATCGGGATCAGCATCGCCTCCCAGAAAATGTAGAAGAGCACAAAGTCCAGCGCAACGAAGACGCCAAGCATGGCGGTCTCCATAATCAGGAGCACGGCCATAAATTCCTTAACGCGGGTGTCGATCGCCTTCCAGGAGCAGAGGATGCAGAAGGGTGACAGCACCGTTGTCAGGAGGACGAGCGGCAGGCTGATGCCGTCCACGCCGACGCTGTAGTTAATCGCCGGCGACGCAATCCAGTTCGCGTGCTCCACGAACTGCATGCGGGGCGTGAAGGAGTCGAAGAGCGACCAGAGCGGGAGCGAAACGATGAGATCGGCCAGTGAGACGCCTAGCGCAATCCAGCGGATCGTCTGATGCGCTGCCTTGTTGACAAACAGCAGCAGCAGGACGCCCACGAGCGGTAGGAAGACGATCGTCGTCAGCCAGGGGAATCCGCCGGTCTGGAGCATCGCGTCGCTCATGTCGCTTCGCTCCAGACCAGGGGCCATAGGCCAGGGGCTGTAGGCGATAGACTATTGGCAGGACGGACATACCGACCCATCGCCCATCGCCCATCGCCTATTGCCAAGACTCTCTTGCCCATTGCCTGTTTCTATAAGAGAAGATAGAGGGTCAAAATCAGTACGGCACCCAGCGTCATACCAAGCGCATAGTGTTGCGTCTGTCCGCTCTGGAACAGCCGCATCACCCAGCCCCACCAGGCAATGGCGCGCGCCACGCCGTTGACCGCGCCGTCGATGACCGCCACGTCCACGTGCCGCCACAGCCGGTCGGCCAGCGTAAAGGTCGGCTGCACGAAGGTCCGGTCGTAGACTTCATCTACGAACCATTTGTTAAGTGAGAGCCGGTAGAGCGTCTGCCACTGGGCAGCCAGACGATCGGGCAGGCCTGGCGATTTTACGTAAACAAAATATGCCGCGGCGAAGCCAGTCAGGCTCATCAGCGTGGCCACCACCATAATAATAATGCCGGCCTGGCCCTGGTGCCCTTCACCGTGAGCAATTGGGCCGGGGATCGCCGGCGACAGGAACTCGAAGATGCCGAAATAGCCGGAGACAATGGACAGCACCGATAAGATCAGCAGTGGAACGGTGATCGTCTTTGACGGCTCGTGGATTTCATGCGAACCGCCGTGTCCGTGCTCATGTCCCTGCCCGTGGTCAAGCGCTTCACCCCGATAGGTTCCCCAGAAAGTTACGAAGACTAGCCGGAAACTGTAAAAGGCCGTCATCATCGCGGTCAGCAGCCCGAAGACCGTCAGGATCTGTCCCAGCGGACCGGACGCCCAGGCCGACACCAGCAATTCGTCCTTGCTGAAGAAGCCAGAGGTCAGCGGGAAGCCGGCCAGCGCCAGCGAGCCGATCACAAAGGTCCAGTAGGTCACGGGGAGCTTGTCTTTTAAGCCGCCCATGCGGCGTATGTCCTGCTCGTGATGCAGCGCGATGATCACCGAGCCGCAGCCAAGGAACAGCAGGGCCTTGAAGGCCCCATGCGTGAGCAGGTGGTAGATGCCAGCCGCGTAGGCGCCGAGCCCGCAGGCCATCGTCATGTAGCCGAGCTGGCTGACGGTCGAATAGGCTACCACGCGTTTGATGTCGGTCTGCGTCAGCGCGATCGTTGCGCCCAGCAGCATGGTCGCGGCGCCCACAAGGGCAACTACGTCCATGGCCACAGGGGAGAGATTATAGAGAGGAGAGAGCCGTGCGACCATGAAAACGCCAGCGGTCACCATCGTAGCGGCATGGATCAGGGCCGAGATCGGTGTGGGACCTTCCATCGCGTCCGGCAGCCAGACGTGTAGTGGCACCTGGGCCGACTTACCGACCGCACCCGTGAAGAGCAACAGGCATATCAGAGTCAGTGTGGACACTTCCCAGACGCCGCCGAAGGGGCGCAGGAGATTTATCGTCTCGCCAGCAAGATCGGCCGCCAGCGCGAAGACGTGCCGGTATTCCAGTGAGCCGAAGGAGGACCAGACAAGCAGCAGGCCGAGCATAAAGCCGAAATCGCCTACGCGGTTGACGATGAAGGCTTTGGTCGCTGCAGCGCAGGCCGAGGGGCGTTCGTACCAGTGGCTGATCAGAAGATAGGAACAAAGGCCGACCGCCTCCCAGAAGACGAACAGTTGAAGGAAATTGTCCGCCAGCACCAGCATGAGCATCGAGAAGGTGAAGAGCGCGATGTAACTAAAGAACCGTGCGTAGCCCTTTTCGCCGTGCATGTAGCCAATTGTGTAGATATGCACGAGCGAGCTGACCACTGTAACGAGGATCAGCATGCAAGCGGTCAGGGGATCAATTGTGATGCCGAGGCCGATACGTAGGTCACCAGAGGTCAGCCACGTGTAGAGCGGCACGGATATGGGGTGGCCGTTCGCAACCTGCACAAAGGCTAGGACGGACAGAATAAAGGAGACGATTACGGCTGGTACCGCGACAAGGTGCGCCTTGTGCGTAATCCAGTGACCGAAGAGGCCGAGGATCAGAAAAGCTGTGAACGGGAGCAAGGGAATGAGAATGTAATCCATAGGGTCAACTATGAACTATGGATGAGCTATGGTAAACGCAAGACTTGGCATCTCTTTGTTTCGCATCTTCCTCAGTTCATCAATCATCGGTGAACCTTCATAAGTACAAGATCACCATTTCATCAGCTGGAAATCGTCCACGTTGATGCTGGCCTTACTGCGATAGAGCGCGATGATGATGGCTAGGCCCACCGCCACCTCCGCGGCTGCCACAGTTAGTGCGAAGAAGACGAAAACCTGTCCCGACACGTTCTGGAAATAATTCGAAAAGGCGACGAAATTAATGTTCGTGGCATTCAACATCAATTCCACTGACAGCAGAATGATGATGATATTCCGACGGATTAGCACACCCACCACGCCCGTGATGAACACGATCGCGCTCAGGATCAGGTAGTAGGAAATGGGAATCATGTCTAAATCCTCGGATCTCGTCGCGCGTATCGCATGTTTTGCCGAAAAGGCGTCTCGTGTTTTGCGAGAGATACTTCTTGCTTCATGGCGCGCGCCTTGTGAGGAGGTCCCGCTTGGCCAGGATGATCGCACCGATCATGGCGACCAGCAAAATCAACGACGCGACTTCAAATGGGAAGACATAGGTCGAGTACAGTAAATCACCGATAGCCTCCGTGTTGCCTTCGACTGCCGTGGTCAAGTCGGGTGCTGGGGGCGCGCCAGTGTCCTTCCGCTGCGCGAGGAGCAGCACGGCCTCGGTCAATAGCGTCACGCCCAATAATGCGCCGACGGGCAACTGCCCGTGGTAGCGATCTTCACGGTGGAGATTCAGCAACATGACGACGAAGAGATAAAGCACCAGGATCGCACCGGCGTAGACGATGATCTGGACGGCGGCTACGAATTCCGCGTGGAGCATGACGTAGAGGCCAGCCACATGGAAGAACATGATCAGCAGCGACAGGGCGCTGTAGACAGGGTTTTTCAGCGCCACCACTAGGATGGAGGTCAGCACGATGATGCAGGCGAAGTAAAAAAAGAAGAGCTGGGCCACGCGGTCAGCTCTCCTTTTGGGGGATCTGTTTGAACGCGACGTTGAAGAAGGCGACGTTCGAATGCTGGAACTCCAGCCGCTTCTCGCGCATCGGATAGGAGCGGTCGCCGATGGCCAGGAGCTGCTGCTTATTCAGCAATAAGTTTCGCTTATCGTAGACAGCCCACTCGTATTCGCGCGTCATGCCTAGTGCGTCTACCGGGCAGGCATCCACGCACATGCCGCAGAACAGGCAGCGGGTCATGTCCATGTAATATTCCTTCGCGTAGCGCTTGGTCGGCTCGCCTGGCACCTCGCCGCTCACGACGCGGATGACGCGCGACGGGCAGGCGGCCTCGCAGAGGTCGCAGCCGACGCACTTCTCGGTACCGTCGTCGTAGCGCAGAAGCGCCAGCATGCCGCGATAACTGTCCGGTAGCACGCGCTTCTCGTGCGGGTACTGAATCGTGATGGGTTTGTAGTGCAGCAGATGGCGCATCGTGGCAGCCATGCCTACGAGAATCTCGTAGAAGACGATGGTTTTGAACCACGCTTTAAGTGTCCGCATCTCCTGGTCTTTCCTTTCGCCTCGAACTCCGGGCCTCGCGTCTTAAACTACCCCCGGGGGAACAGGTAGGCTGCAATGGATGTGACCAGAATGTTGCCCAGTGCGATCGGAAGCATCACCTTCCAGCCGAACCGCATGAGCTGGTCGTACCGCAGTCGCGGCAGCGTCGCGCGCAGCCAGAAAAACAGGAATAGAAAAAAATAAACCTTGGCCGCAAACCAGACGACGTTTTCGACCCAGGCGAACTGCTCGAAGCCCAACCGCGCCAGCGCGGTACCCGGATAGGGCGCGTTCCAGCCGCCCAGAAACAGCGCCGCGGCGATGCAGGAGACCATGATCATATTGGCGTACTCCGCAATGAAGAAGAACGCAAACCGCATCCCGCTGTACTCAGTGAAGAAGCCCGCCACCAGTTCGCTCTCTGCCTCTGGCAGGTCGAAGGGCACGCGGTTGGTTTCGGCCACCGCCGAGATCACGTAGACCACGAAGGCCAGCAGTTGCGGAAAGGGCGGCGCGAAGATGTACCAGTTCCAGAACCAGCCGGCCTGCGCCTGCGTGATCTTCACGAGGCTCAGCGAGCCGGCCAGCAGCAGCACGCCCACGATCGCTAGGCCGACGTTCAACTCGTAGCTGATGACTTGCGCGGCCGACCGCAGCCCGCCCAGCAGCGAGTATTTGCTGTTCGAGGCCCAGCCGCCCAGGATGATGCCGTAGGCGCCGATGGAGGTGAAGGCCAGGATGTAGAGAATACCGATGTTGATGTCGCTGATGATGAAGGGGTTGAACGTCTGGCCGAACAGCTCTATTGTCGTATCAGGACCGAAGGGGATGACGGCAAAGCCAATCAGGGCCGGCACCAGCGCCAGGATCGGCGCGAGGCTGAAGAGAAACTTGTTCGCGCCGGCGGGCACGATGTCTTCCTTAAAGAACAGCTTCAATCCGTCGGCGATCGGCTGCAGCACGCCGTAGGGTCCCACCTCCATCGGCCCCATCCGGTCCTGCATCCAGCCGAGGACCTTGCGCTCAGCCAGCGTGAGGACCATCACGGTCAGCATGATGACGCCCATCACGACAGCGATCTGCGCCAGCGAAAATGCCATCTTCAACGCCAGTTCAGCCACGACATCCTCCTGAAAGAAAAACTCCTACGCTTTGGCAATCCTCACGCGCACCGTTTTGCAATAGGGCACGCCGGTCTGTGGATCGACCGCCATGCCCGTGAGGTGGCGCAGTTCCTGGTCAAAATGTTCGGGAAACACCGCCATGCCCTCGGGGACGCGGTCCTGCGTTTTGACCGTAGTCGTCATCTCGCCCTGCTGGTTCGACAGGCGCACGCGCCCGCCATCGGCCAGCCCCATCCTAGCCGCATCCGTTGAATTCAACGCCAGCGAGCCAGTGGATTGAATCTGCAGCAAACCTTTCGAGCGAGTCGAGAACTTGCCCGAGTGGAAGAGGCTTTGTTGCGAGACGAGCGTGAACTCTCCGGCCGGCCAGTCTGTTTTGGACAGCGCATAGCGCGCCGACAGATCGGCGCGGAAGCCCTCGGTCAAATATTTCGTCACCGTCGCGTCATCCGGCTTCGGCGGTGTGGGGCCGGCCCCGAGCAGGCCGTGGCCGGGGATCAGGCTGCGGATCTCGTTTGTGATCTCCTTCGCGTCGCCGTATTCAAGCGGAGCTCCCATCAGGACGGACAGGGCGGAGAGGATTTCCCAGTCGGGGCGGCTCTCGCCTAGCGGCTCGATCGCGCGCCGCACTGGCTGCACGTGGCCCTCGGAATTGGTAAATGTACCATCCTTCTCAGCGTAGGAGCAGGCGGGCAGGACGACATGCGCGAGCGCCGCCGTCTCAGTCAGGAATAGTTCCTGGCAAACAAGGAGGTCGAGTTTCTCCATCGCTTCTTTCGATTTCGCGGCGGGGGGCAACGAGCCGGCCGGATTCTCGCCGACGACGAACATCGCTTTGACCGTACTAGCGCGGGCCTCGTCGAGAATTTCCAGCAGCGTGCGGGCTGGCGCGTTCGCCGGCTCTTCCTTCCAAAGCTGCGCGAGGCGCTGGCGCGCGGCTGGATCGCCCAACTCAGCCGGGCCGGGCAGGTACTCCGCCGTTGCGCCCATCTCGATCGCACCCTGGTCGTTGTTTTCCTCAGCCAGCGGAGCCACGCCGCAGCCGGCGAGACCGTGATGGCCGCTCAACAATAGGAGGTCGAGCAGCGTAGTCATGAGGCCCGCGCCTCCGGGCTGCCGCAGGACGCCGGGACCGACGAGGATAACGGCGCGGCTGGTTTTCTGGAACGCGCGAGCCGCGTCTTTCACTGCGGCAACCGGCGAGCCGATCTCCCGTTCGATCGCCGGCCAGGTGAGCGTCTTCACCGCGTCGCCGATGGCTTTCACAAAAGCCGGGGCGCGCTGCACGAGCGGCTTGGCAACAAGATTCTCTTCAATCAGCGCCTTGATCAGGCCAAGTGCTACGGCATGGAACCGGTCGGGATGCGTGCCGAAGTGGTGTGCCGAAAGATTGGCGATGTTACTGATCGTGCCGATAGCCGGTTGCAGCGCTTCAATGGTGATCAGCGTCGCGAGGTTCTTCTTTACCGCTTCCTTGACCTTGAGTCCGGTGATCGGGTTGGCCTCAGTGACGTTCGTGCCGACAAGGAGGAGCGCCTCGGCCTTCGCGATGTCCTCGAAGGTGACGGTCCACCGGTGCGTACCCTGCACGTGGCGCAGTGCGCGGACGCCATTGACGTGGCCGTAGCGGGCGCTGCTGTCGAGCTTGTTGGTGCCGATGGCGAGCCGCATGAACTTCTGGAATACATACAGCTCTTCGTTTGTGCAGCGGGAGGCAATGAGGCCGGCAAAAGCCTGCCCACCGTGCGCCATCTTGATCCGCATGGCGTTCTCGGCTACGTACTCAAGCGCTTCTTCCCAGGTCGTTTCGACCAGCTTGCCGTCTCGGCGGATCAGGGGATGTTTGAGCCGGTCGGCGTGCGTGCTGACGTGATAGCCGAAGAAACCGCGCGCACAGAGGTCGCCATTGTTACGGCCTACGCCCTGCGCGGACATGACTTCAATGAGATCGTTGCCCTTCGTTTGCAGCGTAATAGAGCAGCCGTCGCCGCAGTAGGCGCAGGTCGTTTCGGCGCGCTTGAGCATCCAGGGCCGGAACTCGTACATGGACAGCCGGCTCGTGATCGCGCCGACTGGGCAGATCTGTACGCAGCCGCCGCAGAACTCGCAGTCCAACGGATGATCGGCGAACGACTTGATCTCGGTCATCGTGCCGCGGTTGATCGGGGCGAGCGCATTCACGTCCATCACCTGGTCGCAGTAGCGTACGCAGCGCTGGCACTGCACGCAGCGGTTCATCTGTTTTTCGATCAGCGGGCTAAAATATTCCTTCTGGTAGACGCGCTTGACTTCGATGAAGCGGCTTGTCGTCGGCGTGTACTGGTGCGAGTAGTCCTGAAGATCGCAGCGGCCTCCCTGATCGCAAACGGGGCAGTCCAGCGGGTGGTTGGCCAGGATGAACTCCAAGACGGATTTGTGTGCCTCGTTGACGACGGTCGTGGCCGTGCGGATGACCATGCCCTCAGCTACCGGCGTGCTGCAGGCGGTCTGGAGCTTTGGCACCTTCTCGACCTCGACGAGGCACATGCGACAGTTGGCGACCGGCGCCAGTTTCGGATGATAGCAGAAATGCGGGACCATCACGCCGACCTGGCGCGCGGCCTCGATGACGAGTGTCCCCTTTGGGACCGTGACGGTCTGCCCGTCGATCGTTAGCCGGACTGTCTCTGCGGCTGTCGTCGGAGTCATGGGTATCTTCAGTGCCTCGCTTCTGCTATTGGGAGTTCCTTCTCCCGGTGCGCCTCGGCCTCGCGGATCAGTTCCTCGTACTCGTGCCGCCAGTGTTGAAGGGTGCTCATGATCGGTGACACCTCGGCATCGCCGAAGGCGCAGATCGTCCGCCCGGCGATGTTCTGGCACAACTGTGTTAGGGTTTCAAGGTCCTCCATCCGGCCTCGTTTGGCCAGGATCCGGCGGAGCGTTTGCGTGAGCCAGGAGCTGCCTTCGCGGCAGGGGCTGCACTTGCCGCAGGACTCGTGATAGAAAAACTCCGTTAGGCGTAGCGCGGCCCAGACCATGCTTGTGCCCTCCTCCATGACCGTCACGCCGCCAGAGCCAAGCATCGATCCGGCCGCTGCGACGGATTCGAAGTCCAGCTTCACATCCAGGTGCTGGGGCGTCAGGAACGGTGCGGAGGCCCCGCCGGGGATCAACGCCTTGAGCGGTTTGTCGGAGCGCATCCCGCCCGCGTGTTCATAAACCAGTTCGCGCAGCGTCACGCCCATCGGCAGTTCGTAGTTGCCCGGCCGCTTGACATGGCCGCTGACGCAGAAAATGCGCGTGCCGGTGCTCTTGGGCGGCGAGCCGATAGACGCAAACCAGTCGGGGCCGCGGTTGATGATGTGCGGCAGGTTGGCCAACGTCTCGACATTATTGATCACCGTCGGTTTGCCGTACAGCCCGGAGGTGGCCGGGAAGGGCGGCTTGACCCGCGGCAGGCCGCGCTTGCCCTCAAGCGATTCCAGCAGGGCTGTCTCCTCACCGCAGATATAGGCGCCGGCCCCCCGATGCACGTGGATCTGGATGTTCACGCCGGAACCGAGAAGGTTTTTCCCCAGATAGCCGGCGGCACGCGCCTCAGCCACGGCCTTGTCGAGGATCTGCGAACCTAGGACGAACTCGCCGCGGATGTAGATATAGGCCGTCTCTGCGCCGATGGCGTAGCAGGCGATGATGATACCTTCCAGAACTTGATGGGGGTCCCGTTCCATCAACTGGCGGTCTTTGAAGGTGCCTGGCTCACTCTCGTCCGCGTTGCAGCAGAGGTACTTGGGGCCCTTGTAATCCTTGGGGAGGAAGTTCCACTTTACGCCGGTCGGGAAGCCCGCGCCGCCGCGCCCACGCAGGCCGGACTTCATAACCGTCTGCGTGACGTCACCAGGCGCAATCTTGCCCAGGACTTTCTTTAGCGCCTGGTAGCCACCGGCGTTCTCGTAATCCTTGAGCGAGCCCGCATAGCCGGGCTGCATCATGTTTTTTAAAAGAACAAGTTCGTACGTGGCCATCGCTTAATCTCGTGCAGCGTCGCTTGTGAAGCGCGGAGCGTTAGACAGTGTGGATTTCCTGCTTGCGAACAACGAGATATGCATACCGCTTCACGCGCCCCGCTTTTCGGGCGCTGGCCACAGAAAGGGCCCGGTTTTGAGCGGGCAGGCGCCGGTCGTTTTCAAATCCTGGAGGATCTGATCCACCTTCGTCTCCGTCAGCCGCTCGTAATAGTCGTCGTTGATCTGCATCATTGGCCCGGTGCCGCAGGCGCCGAGGCATTCCACTACACTCAGCGTGAACAGTTTGTCCGAAGTTGTCTGTCCCGGCTTGATGCCGAGTTTCGCATGCAACCAGCCGACTAGCGTGTCGGAGCCGACCAGGGCGCACATGAGCGATTTGCAGACCTGGATGTGAAACGTGCCCACCGGCTTAAGATTCAGCATCGTGTAAAACGTGATCGTCTCGTAGACCTGGGGTGGCGTCAATTTCAGAATCTGCGCGATCTCTTTCATTGCCGCTTCGGTCACGTAGCCCTGCTCGCGCTGCGCGAGATAAAGCAGGGGCAGCAGCGCTGATCGCCTCACCGGGTAGCGTGACAAAATGTCGGCTATTTCAGCTGTGTATTTGTCCTGCAACATAGCGCGTTCACAATCCAAATTTTAAACGTTCAATGACGAACTGTGAATTACCGACCATTTAAAATTTATCAGTCAAAACTGATAATTCCAAATTTTCATCTGTCACATTCCCCCATCACGATGTCGTAGGTGCCAAAGATCGTGATGATATCCGAAATCAAATAGCCCCGAGCCATGTGGTCGAAGGCGCCCATGTGCACGAAGGAAGGGGCGCGGATTTTCAGACGATAAGGCCGCGGGCTGCCGTCGCTGATGATGAAAAATCCCAGCTCACCCTTTGGCACCTCCGTCGCGCAGTAGGTTTCGCCCTTTGGGGGCTTGAAGCCCTGCGTGAAGATGATAAAGTGGTGGATAAGGCTTTCCATGTCCCGCATCACGTTGGCCTTGGGCGGCGGGATGATCTGGGGTGCGTCAGCGACGATCGGCCCCTGCGGCATCTGCGCGAGGCACTGTCGGATGATGCGCGCGCTCTGCCGCATCTCCTCCATACGGATCCAGTACCGGTCGTAGGTGTCGCCATTCTTGCCAACGGGCACCTCCCATTCCACCTTGTCGTAGGCCCCGTAGGGCTCCAGCTTGCGCACATCGTACTTGACGCCGGAGCCGCGCAGAGGCGGGCCGGTCAGACCGAAGTTGATCGCATCTTCGGCCGAGATCACGGCGACATTCTTCGTTCTGCCGATCCAGATGCGGTTGTTGGCGATCAGCGAATCGTACTCGCGGACATGCTCTTCAAACGTGTCGAGAAACGCATTTAATCGCTGGACCAGGTCGGGCGTGAAGTCGCTGTCCACGCCGCCAATGCGGAAATAGTTGAGTGTGAGCCGCGCCCCGCAGAGCTTCTCGAACATGTCGAGCAGGACTTCGCGCTCGCGGAAGGTCCAGAAGAAGACCGTCATCGCGCCGATGTCGAGCGCTTGCGTGCCGAGCCAGAAGAGATGCCCGATGATGCGCTGCATCTCCGCCACGACCGTGCGGATGTACTCGGCCCGCTCCGGTACCGTGAGTGCGAGCAGTTTCTCAACGGCACGGACGTAGGCGTAGTTGTTCGTCATCGAGCAGACGTAGTCGAGCCGGTCCGTGTGGGGGATGATCTGCATATAGGTCAGCCCCTCGGAGAGCTTTTCCACGCCGCGATGCAGATAGCCCAGATCGGGCGTCGCTTTTACAACCCGCTCGCCGTCCAGTTCGAGCACGACGCGTAGCACGCCGTGCGTGCTCGGATGCTGCGGGCCCATATTCAGCAGCAGTTCTTCTGTGCGATGGGTCGATGACACGCCGCGGTCAGCCAAATAGACTTTCTTCCTCTCCTCGGACACTTCCACCTGGGGAATCTCGCCCACCGGCTCGTCCATCTTGGGCAGGAAGGAGAAGCTACCGCGCCAGCCTTTCCCCTCAGCGGGAAAATCCTTCCGCAGCGGCCACCCCTCGTTGTAGTCCTCCGGCATGAGAATACGGCGTAGATCGGGATGCCTTAAAAATTGAATCCCCATCATATCGTAGGTTTCGCGCTCCATGAAATCGGCGCCCTTCCAGACGCTGACGACAGAGGCAATCGCCGGATGGTCCTCGGTCACGCGCGCTTTCACGCGCAGGCGTACGCCATAGGAGAGGGAAAGCAGATGGTAGATCACCTCAAAGCGTTCGGGGTCGTCGGGATAGTCGGCCGAGCAGACGTCCGTGATGTGGTCGAAGGCCAGGCGCGGTTCGTCGTGCAGGAACCGCGCAATGTCCAGCATGCGAGCGGCCGTCACACGTGCGGAGAGATCCCCGTGGTTCTTGTCCTGGTTGACGGACAGGACGGCGTCGGGGAACTGCGCCTTGAGTATGTCGAGGACCGGATGCATAAATTAGCTCTGAACGTTGAAGGCTAAAGTACAAACGACAGAGAATTCAGTTCATCGCTTAGCATTCTTACTTCTTACTTCACAAAGACCTTTTCCCGCTGAATCTTTTCCTGTAATTTGAGTAAACCATCTAGCAGTGCCTCAGGTCGGGGCGGGCAGCCCGGGACGTAGACGTCCACTGGCACGATTTGGTCCACGCCCTGGACGACGCTGTAGCTGTTGTAGTGATTGCCCGATGTGGCGCAGGATCCCATGGAGATCACGTAGCGCGGCTCCGGCATCTGGTCGTAGATGCGGCGGATCACCTCGGCCATCTTTCGCGTGACGGTACCGGCGACGATCATCAGGTCCGACTGCCGAGGCGAGGCCCTGAAGACGCCGGCCCCGAAGCGGTCGATGTCGTAGCGCGAAGAGACAGCCGCGATCATCTCGATCGCGCAGCAGGCCAGGCCGAAGGTCATTGGCCATAGGGCCGACTTCCGCGACCAGTTCACGAGCGCGTCGAGATTCGTCGTGATGATATTCGCCTCAAACTGCCGTTCCAGCATGCTCATTAATAACTCCCAGACAATACGCGGTGGGTCCTGACTAAGGGGCCGGAAGTCCGTTCCACCCTATAGTCCATCGCCCATGACCTCTGCTCTAATCCCATTCAAGCGCGCCCTTCTTCCAAGCATACCAGAACCCCACAAGCAGAATACCGATGAAGACCACCATCTCAACCAATCCCACCAGCCCGAGCTTGTGAAATTCCACAGCCCACGGATAGAGAAACACGAACTCGATGTCGAAGATCACGAACAGCATTGCGATGATGTAATAACGCATCGGGAACTGCACGCGCGCATCTTGAAAAAGCGGGCTGCCGCTCTCGTAGGTCTTGAGCTTGGCCTGGTAGGGGCGGCTTGGACGGACGACCCAGCCAGCCAGCAGCGATACCACGCCGAAAACCAGCGCGACCGCGATGAAAAACAGGATCGGGATATAATTTAAAGGAACCGACTCGTTACCCATAGGGATCTCGGCACTCGTTATTCGTCATTGGATTTGCCGGATTCTTTCTGCTTCCCACCTGACGGGGGACGGTTGACGTTCTGCCCTGCGCCCGCCAGCACAGAGCCGAAAAATGGTTTATGGCGAAGCCCATCCAGCGCCGGCGCCGTGATGCCCTTGTGCTGGATCAGAATCTTGAACGTGCGGCCCATCCCGTCTGGACGCAGCAGCCGGATGGCCGCGCGCAGTTCCGCGGAGTCCGGTGCAAGTGAGGCGAACAGGTCCTCTGCGCCGAGCCCCATCAGAAAACTCATCTGGTTCGTGAAGCCGGTCACGTGGAGGCCCGCCTCCTCGCCGGCTGCGGCCAGCGCGGTGAAATCCACATGCGCGGTGATGTCCTGCTGCCCCACACGGACATAAGGATTTTTCGAAGCCTGGTGCTTGGCGTAGCAGAGCAGAGTCCCCCGCGCGCGGTCGGGACCGTAAAGATCCTGGGCCGTGTGGCCATAATCGATCGTGATCGCCACGCCATGGCCAAGTGCCCGCGCCACATCGCGCATCCAGGCAAGGGCATTCAGATTGATCTCCGTCACATAGCCTTCCGGTAGCGCGACGTCCATCGCGGCCAGTTGATTCACGTAGTCGGACAGGGCGAGCGTGGAAAGAGGGCCTACCTGCTCGACGAAGCAGTCGTCGCGCCAGGCCACGTATAATTCCACAGGCGTCCCGTTTACGATCTTGATGCGATGCACTGGGAGGGCATCCACCAGTTCGTTCGAAAGAAAAACGCCTGTCACGCTGTTGGCCGACAGCGTGCGCAGATCATCCTGCCACGAGACGTGTCCGGAGGCCACCCATGGCGCCAGATGTTGGCGCTGGGCTTCCCGCATCGTGGGGCTGCGTTCGATCAGTATGCAGTGCAGACGAGCGAAGAGGTTGGGAAATTGCCGCTCGCAAGTCGCCAATAGATCGCGGGCTAACAATCCCTTGCCCGGACCCATCTCGACACTGGTAAAAGAAACAGGGTGGCCCATGCCTGTATCAATTTGGTCCACCTGGCGCGCGAGCGCCTGGCTGAAGATGGGATGGGCGTCTGGGGCAGTATAGTAATCGCCGGACCAGCCGATTAGATGTTCGGCATCGGAATTACTGGCAGTCAGTTGGTTGCCGTTCGCATCCCTCGTACGCATATAGTAGCCAGACGCCGGATGGTAGAGCGCTAGCTCCATAAAACGTGCAAAGGGGATCGGCCCCGCCGCGCGGATTTCATCCACGATGGACGATACCGTGTCGGGGGAACCAATCTGAGCAAAATCAGTCTGTTGCGTATGGGCCGCCATAGTGCTTTAGGCCTATAAAAAGAGAGCTACCTTATCCGCCGAAGTCCGAGCAAGTCAAGATTAAAGACCTTGCAACCGGAGTGGATTTACCAGCGATCTGGAATATTGTAGGGTAAAGTTTGTAGTCCTAAAAAGAAGGAGCCTGTCGTGGACAAGAGTGTACTTGAAAAAACGACCGACCCCCTGCCGCACCGGCTGGCTTCTGCATTGGGCAAAGTCAGCGTATCGCTCAAGCGCCGCCTCTGGCGCGACGCATTCTCACGGCGCATCAGCCCCTTGCAGGCACAGATTCTCAATTTTCTTCGCCAGCAGCCCTCGCACGGTGCGACGGTTTCCGCCATCACACAGATGCTTGGCGTCAGCATGCCAACCGCGTCAGACGTCATTGCCGTGCTCACCCGCCGGGGTCTGCTGCGCAAGTTTAGGACAGAGGAAGACAGACGGGTCTTTACGGTTATGCTCACCGTGCGCGGCCGGCGTCGGGCCGAGCAAGTCATGGGGTGGCCGGATTTTCTGCTCCGGGCCATCGAGCTGCTGCCCGACCAAGAACAGGAAACGCTGCTACGAACCCTTGTCAAGCTCACCAAGTCCATCCAGGACTGCGGCGAGACTCCGACGGCCAAGATGTGCGTTACCTGCACGCATTTCCGCCCCTATGTGAATCAGGGTGCGGAGCGACTGCATCACTGCGAGTTGATGAACGCGGATTTCGGCGACCGGTTGATCCGCGTGGACTGCATTGAGCATCTGCCTGCGCCACGCGACCAGCAGGAACACCAGTGGCAGATCTTTTTGCATCGTAAGTCGGTTTCGGACTGATCTCTCAACCGGCGTCACAAACCATTTAAGTATGGGTACTGCCGCGGGCTCTTTCCCCCAAGCACATTTCTATTGAAGCCGCCGGCACGACTGGCTTAGGGTAGCGCCCGTCGTGCAATGCCATTCGATATCACGTCCCTTACACGAAAGGATGTCCATGCGTATCATTGCTGCCGTGTTGTCCGTCGTCGTCTGCCTGGGAGCCTCCTCCCTGTTTGCCGCGGATCCCACCAACGACGAGCAGAAAACCCTCTATGCGCTCGGGCTCGCCATCAGTCAGTCGCTGGCGACCTTCAGTTTGAGCGAGGGTGAACTGGAGTTCGTCAAGGCGGGCATAACCGACGGCGTGCTAAACCGCAAGGCCAAGGTGGACGTTCAGGCCTTCGGACCGAAGGTCCAGCAGCTTCAGAAGGCCCGCGCCTCCATGCTGGCAGACAAGGAAAAGAAGGCCGGGGAGGTGTTCCTGGCCAAGGCGGCGTCCGAGAAGGGTTCGACGAAAACGGCGTCCGGCATCGTCATCACGGTACTGAAGGAAGGGAAGGGCGCCGCGCCGAAGGATTCAGACACCGTCAAAGTGCACTATCACGGCACATTGACCGACGGCACGGTATTCGACAGTTCCGTGCAGCGCGGCGAGCCGGCCACGTTCCCCTTGCAGCGGGTCATTCCCTGCTGGACCGAGGGCGTGCAGCAGATCAAGGTCGGCGGCAAGAGCCGGCTGGTCTGCCCCTCCAACCAGGCCTATGGCGACCGCGGGCAGCCGCCAACGATCAAGCCCGGCGCTACGCTAGTCTTCGAAGTCGAACTGCTCGAAATTGTGAAAAAATAGCCGACTACCGCACAACGAGGAAGGTGCCAGAAAGTGTCCCAATCATTCCTGGCACCTGTTCTTTTGCACGCAGTGTGGTTCGCGGGTTAACGAAATTGCGGGATCAGGATAACGGCAAGAATAGTCAGAGCGGCTACACGACCACGGTCATCTTGAGCCACGGCGGTACAAGCGTGGTTTGGGCTCCGGCTTTCCGGCAAGCAGTTCGCTGATCCGTTGGAGCGACGGGGATCACTTTATCGGGACTCCGATGGCGCAACTGGCGGTTAGCACTGAGGAGAAAACCGTCACGGCTCGGAAGAATCAGTTCCGTTCTCCCGCCTGCCAACTGAGAAGGGACATCTATCACGATACGGCCGCGATGCCTTGTGATGGCTAATTGCGCGACCTAAACGAGCTCTTTTCTAGACACGCACCGGACCTTTTCCGCCCCGGTCTTCCAATTAAGTCGCTGAGCTGTGGGCGTGCTCCAACTGCGCGCATCGAGCGCGTGCCGGCCGCTTCAATGCAATTTCGAATGAGTCCCGCGTGTACGCTTGGCGAGCCCACAAGCAAGCCCACTACGCCCAGGCCGTACGCTCACGCCCCGTGGCATTTCTTGTATTTTTTCCCCGATCCGCACGGGCAGGGGTCGTTGCGGCCGACTTTGTCGGCGGTACGATGGACTGCGGCCTGGGGCTGCAATTCCTTCTCGCCGAGGTTGAGGGTCAGACGCGGCGGGGCGGTGGGACGTGGCACAGGCGGGGCCTCCCCGCGGACCGCCTGGATGTGAAAGAGTCGATCCAGCACGTCGCCCTTGATGCGGCTCATCATGGCCGCGAACATGTCGTAGCCCTCGCGCTTGTACTCGATGAGGGGGTCCTTCTGCCCGTAGCCGCGCAGGCCGATACCGTCGCGCAGGTGGTCCATGCTCAGCAAATGATCTTTCCAATGGTGGTCGATCACCTGGAGCATGACCATCTTTTCCAGTTGCCGCAGCAGTTCCGGGCCGAGCTCGGATTCTTTCTGTTTGTAGGTCTTCTCTACGCGCTCGTGCAAATCCTGTTTGAGCGCCTCGTAACCCATTTCCTTCAATTCTTTGAGGGAGCCGGAACCGCTCTCGCCGTGCGCGAGCGTGAGACCGAACTGACTGTGCACGGACTCGACAAGGCCGTGGAAATCCCATTCTTCTGGGTACTGTTCCTGCGGGCAGTGGACGTCAAGCAATGAATCAGTCACCTGCACGGCCATGTGCCCGATCTGATCCGACAAGTCCTTGCCAGCGAGGATGGCACGGCGATGCTTGTAGATGACCTCGCGCTGCTTGCTCATCACGTCGTCATATTCGAGTAATTGCTTGCGAATGTCGAAGTTGTGCGCCTCGACCTTCTTCTGCGCGTTGGCAATGGCGCGCGTGACCATGCCGTGCTCAATGGGAATGCCTTCCTCCATGCCGAGCTTGAGCATCATCTGCGAGACGCGCTCGGAGGCGAAGATGCGCATCAGATCGTCCTCCAGCGACAGGTAGAAGCGCGAGGAACCCGGATCCCCCTGCCGACCCGCGCGGCCGCGGAGCTGGTTATCAATGCGGCGGCTCTCGTGCCGCTCCGTGCCGAGGATGTGCAGGCCGCCCGCCGCGATTACGGCCTTGCGATCCTCGTCGCAGGTCCTCGCAATCTGCTCGAACGTGGCCTTTTTCTGCTCCTCAGGGAGGTTCTCATTGTCCTTCTGATAGAGGAACCGCTTGTAGAGGAAGTCCGCATTGCCGCCGAGCAGAATGTCCGTGCCACGGCCGGCCATGTTCGTGGCGATGGTCACGGCGGCTTTCTGGCCCGCCTGCGCAATGATCTCCGCCTCCTTCTCGTGGTACTTGGCGTTCAGGACGTTGTGCTTGATGCCCTGGCGGCTGAGAAAGCCGGCGAGGCGCTCTGATTTTTCGATGGAGATGGTGCCGACGAGGACCGGCTGGCCCTGTTTATGGCACTCCTTGATCTCCTCGACGATGGCGGTGAACTTTTCCTTCTCGGTCCGGTAGACAATGTCCGCAAAGTCCTTTCGGATCATCGCACGGTTGGTCGGGATGACGTTCACGTCGAGGTTGTAGATCTTGGCAAACTCTGGCGCCTCTGTGTCGGCGGTGCCGGTCATGCCCGCCAGCTTGTTGTACATGCGGAAATAGTTCTGAAAGGTGACAGAGGCGAGTGTCTGGTTCTCGTTCTCGATCTTGACGCCTTCCTTTGCCTCAACGGCCTGGTGTAGTCCGTCGCTCCAGCGGCGGCCTGGCATGAGGCGGCCGGTAAACTCGTCCACGATGATGACCTCGCCGTCCTTCACCACGTAGTCGACGTCGCGCTTGTAAATCGCGTGGGCCTGCAGTGCCTTGGTGACGTGGTGGACCTGGTCCATGTTGACCGGGTCGTAGAGATTGTCCACGCCGAGCAATTTCTCCACGCGCGCGTTGCCATCTTCAGTGAGCGCGGCCGTCTTCGTTTTCTCTTCGATCGTGTAATCCCGCTCGATCTTGAGCTGGGGGATGATGCTGTTGACGCGGTGGTAGAGGTCAGTAGTCTCTTCCGTGGGGCCTGAAATGATGAGTGGTGTCCGAGCCTCATCGATCAGGATGCTGTCCACCTCGTCCACGATGGCGAAGTTCAACTCGCGCTGCACGCACTGGTCGATGCTGTGGACGATCAGGTTGTCGCGCAGGTAGTCGAACCCGAATTCGTTGTTTGTGCCGTAGGTGATGTCGGCGTGGTAGGCCTCCTGCCGCGTGCAGGGGCGCAGGTGCTGGAGGCGTTTATCAGACGCGTCGTAGGCCGGGTCGTAGAGGAACGAGGCGTCGTGCTGGATAATGCCGACCGAGAGGCCAAGGCTGTGATAGAGCTGGCTCATCCACTGCGCGTCGCGTTTGGCCAGATAGTCATTGACGGTGATGAGGTGCACACCGCGCCCGGCGAGCGCGTTGAGATAAATCGGGAGAGTGGCGACGAGCGTCTTGCCCTCGCCGGTTTTCATTTCTGAGATGCGACCCTTGTGCAGAATCATGCCCCCGATCAACTGCACGTCGAAGTGCCGCATGTTGAGGCGGCGCTTGCCGGCCTCGCGGCAGACGGCGAAAGCCTCGGGCAGCAGGTCGTCCAGCGTAGCGCCGTCAGCCAGCCGCTTTTTGAAGGTCTGGGTCTTGTCGGTAAGCGCCTGGTCGGACAGCGGCGACAGGGACGGTTCGAGCGCGTTGATCTGCTCGACGATCGGCCGGAGTGCCTTGATTTCCCGGTCGTTTTTGCTGCCAAACAGAATATTGAGGACGCGCGTGAGCATCAGAAATTCCAAAATTTCACGGCAGTATACCTTATTGGATGAGCAAAATCCCACCGGTGCGATTGCTTGACAGCGGCGGAGCGCCTCATTAGTATTCCAGTCGATGTTGTCACGCGGCGGGTTCAAAACGGTTGCTGTGGGCTTGGCGGTTTGTCTTCTGCTCCTGAGCGGGCTGGCTTATCCGCAGATCGTCGCGCATGCCGGCCACCACGCTGCACACAAGGCCGCAACGCACGCCACCTCGCTGTGTTCGTGGGTGTGCTCTGCCGGCCAGGTGTTCGAAGGCACGGCGGTTGTCTTTCGGGTTGAGCTGAATCCGATCGGTGCGGCTGCGCCGGTCGTTGTTAGCGAACCGCTCAGCATCGTTCCTTTCGCAATTTCCTCCCGCGGCCCTCCGTCTCTCCGCTAGTTCGTCGACTCGGTTCCTTCACATTGACGAATTCCTGTGCGTGACGCGCCGCGGGGTGCGTGTAAGCGTCACGGGTCATGCGGAGCCCAAGGTAGATGTTCATCCAGCGGTTGATTGCAGCAATGTCCATTGCGGTGGTGAGTGCGGCTGTGTCTGCCGGCGTACAAGCTGAGCCCGCCGCGGCGCCACCGCTGACACTGGCGGCGAAGCAAGTTATCGAACTGAAGGCCCGGTCGGTCGTCGGGCCCTCGGTGCAGGTGGACGAGCAGGGTCTCGTGCATCTGGTCTGGATGGAGGAGGACAAGCAGGAAGTCCGGACCGTGCAATATGCCCGCAGCGCGGACGCGGCGGGCACGGTCGGTGCCCCGACGCGGGTGAACCGCACAACGGAGGCGCCTTACTGGCGGCAGGAAGCTCCAACGCTCGCCGTGTCTGGCCACGATGTCTATATCACCTGGGCGCTGACGCATCCGAAGTCCACGCCCGATAAGCCGTTCAGCACCGAGCTGCGGTTGAGCCGCTCCACCGACTTTGGGCGCTCGTTCCTGCCCTCAGTGGTTGTGAACGACGACGACACGGTCGCCAACCACACATTCGACGCGCTCCACATTGCCCCCGACGGCACGATCCATATTTCCTGGATCGATCCCCGCGACGGCAAGAAGGATCCTGGCACCTACATCGCGCGGTCGGTGGACCACGGTCAGAGCGTCGAGAAAAACCGCAAGATTGACGAGAACACCTGCGTCTGCTGCCGGACCGCGCTGGCGACGGCCCCGGACGGGACCATCTACGTGGCGTGGCGAAAAATTTTCGAGGGTAATATCCGTGAGACGGTCGTGGCGCGGTCGGAGGACGGCGGCAAGACCTTCTCCGAACCCGTCATTGTGGGCCATGACCGCTGGGTCTATGCCGGCTGCCCGCACCGGCCGGCCGCGCTCGGCGTGGACCGTGGCGGGCGGCTCTACGTGATCTGGTATTCTGAGGGCGCCGACGAGACGCCGGCCGTGTATCTGGCCTATTCGGACGATCGCGGAAAAACCTTCGTACCCAAGCGGATGCTCAATGGATCGAAGGGCACATTTCCCGATCACCCGCAGTTGGCGGTGGATTCCGCTGGCCACGTGGTGGCGATCTGGGAGGAACAGTCGCCGGCCCGCCAGGAAGTCGTCGTGAGCGTCTCGCTGGATCGTGGCCAGACCTTTAGCCGCCCCTACAAATTAAACGAGAAGAAAAGTCACAGCCCTGCGGTGTCGGTGAACAGCACAGGTCTGCTGGCGCTGGCCTGGAAGGAGCATGCCATGACGAGCCACAAGCTCGTCGTGCAGACGGCGCAGTTGCCGGCGGTGGCAGCGGCGGTGGAGCGGTGAGTCGCATGCGGACGATCGGTTTCATGATCGCGATGCTGATGCTGGCCGGCGTGTTGCCGGCCGGCAGCGCGTCCGACCCGGCCGCGATGCTGAAGATCGGCTCGGTCATGGGCGTGGACGAGACACCGGTATTCCAAATGCGCGCGCTCGACGGCCGAGAGATCGATTCCGCGGAGCTCAAGGGCAAGGTAGTCGTGCTGAATTTCTGGGCCACGTGGTGCGGGCCATGCAAAGAGGAGATGCCGGCGCTGGAGCGTCTGCGCCGCCAGGTGGACGGTGACAAGGTGGTGCTGGCCGCCGTGACGACCGACATGCAGCGGGACGGCATCCGCGCTTTCGTGAAACAACTGGGATTGAATTTTCCGATCTGGCTTGACGAGGATCGATCTGTGTCGGCGGCGTTTTTGGTGCGTGGCCTGCCGACCACGGTGTTCATTGGAGCGGACGGCCGCCTGGCCGGCCGCGCGGTGGGGCCGCGGGACTGGGACAGCGCTGACGCCGTGGCCTTCGTGAAGAGTTTGGAGGGAACGCGGTGAACCTACGTGCCGGAGGGGCGTCCAGCATCGTCACGCCGGAGCTGGCCGGATGGCTGGCATCCGCGCTTGCCCATATCGGTATGGTCGGCGTCGCCGTGCATCTGACGTCGAGCCTGACGCTCGTACCGATGCCGGAATCCTTCCGGCTGGAATTAACCATGGCGGAAGCCCCGGCGGTCCGTGAGCCGGAACGCCCCGCACCAGCCGCGCCTAAGGCGGCCCCGCAATCCACGGCTGCCGCGCAGCCGATTGCGCCGCCACCACCGGAGCAACCGAAAGTCGAGCCGACACCGACACCGGAAACAATCCAAACCGTCATCCAGGAGCTTGCGCCGATGGTGGCCGCCGTGCACGCGCCGTCGGAACCGGCGGAGCCGGCAACAGCCACGGTCGTGGCCACGGCTCCCATGCCGGCGATCGTGGAACCGCCCGGCGCTCCAGCGAGCGCAGCCGCATCGTCCGAACCGGTGGCACCCGCTCCGGCCGTGGCGGCATCGATTTCACGCGGCGCGGGGGGCGGGGGGCGGGCGGATTACGGCTGGCTGGCGGATTCCATCTGGCGTCGCGCGTCGGAAATCCAGCGGTATCCCTTCCAGGCTCGGCTGAACCATTTGGAGGGGCGGGTGGTGGTGCGCGCGGTCATCCGACACGACGGCCATCTGGAGGCCCTCGCCGTGCACGAAACCTCCGGCCATCGCGTGTTGGACGAGGAGGCGCTAGAGCTGATCCGGCGCGTGTGCCCATTGCACATGAAGCACGAACTGGGACGCCAACAGGTGGCGGTGCTAGTGCCGGTCAATTACAAACTCAATGATTAATGTGACGCACAGCACCCTAGAGCCGTCCTTGCGCCGCGCCGGCATTCTGGCACTGGCGGCGGTCTATCTTGTGCTGGGCGTGCTGATGGCCGTCTGCCCTGCCGAGCCGTCCGTCACGGCGCACGCGCATCAGCATGGCAAGGCGCCCGGTCATGCGCTGCATTCCTCCCTTTGCATCTGGGCCTGCCAGGCCAATCTGCAGCCCGGACCGGTTGCTGCGGTGCTGGCGGCCGGGTTCGTGCTCATCGTAGCCGGCTCAAGTTTGTCCGATTTCACCACTGGGTACGTCCAAGTCATTCGATTCGTCCCCGCGCGCGCGCCGCCCCGCTAGTCCGTCTTCGTCGTAGAAATCAGAACAGCATCGAAGCGTCCCGGCATGGAGCCGGGGCCTGTCCGTCATCGTCATCAAGGAGATCCATCGCCATGGTATGTCAACGTCTGTCGGTTCTCACGGGGGTCATCATCGTCACCGCAGGGCTCTCATTCTGGGGTGTGTCGCTGCATGTCTGGGCGCAGGAGGCGGATGTACCGTCGCCGCGCGAGAAACAGTTGCGCCAGGATCTCAAACGGATTCTAGACGAGCTGGATCAGCTCAAACAGCCGGGCGCGCCCGCCTCCGGCGGCGCGCCGCCGGAGCAGCCGTCCGCTGCGGCGCCGGTACGCCAGATGAGCGAACTTGAGGGAGGAACGCCGGAAGTTTCGCTGCAAGATATGAGCATCGTCAGCCAGCGGGTGCAGATGCGTCCGGCAGGCGTGTCCATTTCGGCTACCGAGCCGACCGAGTATCAGTCACAGCC
The DNA here is from genome assembly GCA_016873435.1 of Nitrospira sp. Taxonomy (NCBI): domain Bacteria; kingdom Pseudomonadati; phylum Nitrospirota; class Nitrospiria; order Nitrospirales; family Nitrospiraceae; genus Nitrospira; species Nitrospira sp. The sequence goes on along the minus strand of VGXF01000006.1, from coordinate 43,682 downwards.
GACCCGGCACATGCGGGAGTCACTGGAATCGCTGCCCGGTGTGATCATCCGCCAGGCCAACGGACCGCGGGACTTCAGCATTTCGATCCGCGGCTCCGGCGTGAAGACCACCTTCGCAGTCCGAGAACTCAAGATGTACGAGGACGGGTTCATCCAGACGCAGTCGGACGGCCTCTCGCGTCTCGACATCCACGATCCCTGGTTCATGCGCAGCGTGGAAGTGACCAAGGGCGCCTCCTCATCGCTCTACGACAACTACGCGCTCGGCGGCATGATCCACTTCAAGACGCGCCGGGGCAGCGACATCAACGGCGTGGAAACCTTCCTGAGCGGCGGATCGTTTGGATACCAGAAGCAGGCTGTTGCAGTCGGCAAGCAGTATCAGAATCTCGACGTTTCGCTGTTCGTCAGCAACGTGGCGGAGCAAGGGTACATCCGCCACAGCGACTACGATACCCAGACGATCAATTTTAACTTCCGGTTCAAAATCGACGACAAGCAGAACTTCTATTTCAAGGCGATTAACAACTGGCTAGATACCAATGTGCCGACGCGGCTGACCCTCTCGCAGTTCCGCGACGATCCCCGCTATGCCGGCGGCACCAGTACCTCCAACGATGCGAAGCGGCTCGCCCAGCGGCGGCTCGACCGGCGCACGATCATCGGCGGACTCTACGAACGTGAGCTGGACGCCAACACCACGCTCACAATCGAGGCCGATTACGACCTGAAGGACATCAACCAAACCTTCACGCAGATCACCGACAACATCAATCCGAACTACAAACACTACACCGACCTGCGGCACAACGGCCGCTTGGGTGACATGCCACTGAAAAGCTACGTCGGGTTCTTTGTGAACAACATGGAACAGGAAGGGCAGAGCTTCGCTAATGGGGGGGATTACCAGGGCACGCGCGGCGTGTTGCGGCAAAGGACCCGCGGGACGATCCGCAACGTCGGCGGACGGGTCCGCGAGGAATTGGAATTTGTACCGAAATGGACGCTGGCCGGCGGGCTGGGCTTCGAGCAATCCCAGCTGAGCATCCAAGCGATCGACTATTCGTCCGCCGGAGCTGTCAGCACGCGGGCCTCGGCCGATCGGACCTTCTCCAATTGGGCGCCGGAACTGTCGCTGTCCTGGAAGCCTGCCGAGGGCTACCGGCACTGGATTCGCGGGTCCACGGGCTACGGGATCCCGCAATTAAGCAATCTGACCACCGGGCTGGACGGTCTGGCCGGCACAAACTTTGCGCTCAAGCCGCAGCGCAACCTCAACGTCGAGATCGGCACGGAGTCCCAGGTCCACAAGACCCTGACCCTCTCCGCGACCGGCTATTATGTGTTCTTCAAGAACGAGATCATCAGTCAGGTGAACTCGTCGTCCGGCGGCTCCTTCTCCGTCAATGCCGACTCGTCCCAGTATCGCGGCGTGGAATTGGCGTACAACTGGCGGCCGGCGGCCGGCTGGCGGTTCTCCGGCGCCTACACGCATGTGGACGCCAAGTACATCAATTTCACAGACAAGTACGGCTCGACCGGCGCGGTCACAACGGCCGTACGGGACGGTAAGGAGGTGCCAAACGTGGCGCGCGACGTGATCAATTTCAAGGAGGAATACGATCATCCGTCTGGCTGGGGCGGATGGTTCGAGACCAGCTATCACGGCAGTTACTTTCTCAACAACAACAACACCGTGCGGATGCCGGAATATTGGCTACTCAATTTGAATCTGCACAAGAACATGGAGTTTGCCAGTTCGTCGTACATCCGTTCGGCGAAGTTCTACCTCCAGCTCGACAACGTGGCGGACACAAAGTACGCCGCATCCGGCAACATCATCGCCGATTCCACGGCCGACGCGTCCAAGACGCTCTTCTTCGCCGGCTACGGGCGCGCGCTCTACGGCGGCGTGACGCTGGGATTCTGAAGAGGGAGGCACTGTGATGGACCAGGCGTTGTCCGATCACCGTCTGTTACCGGCGGGACTGCTCATCGTTGCCCTGTTGCTGGCCCTGCTGGGCACTTGCGCCGCGTGGGCTGAACCGCCGGCGGCAGACCGGACGGGAAAGGAGCGGGCCGAGCGGATTCGGAAGTTGACGGCGGAGGCCGCTCGAATCCGTTCGGAACTGCGGCAGTTGGAGCGTCAGCCTGAGGGTGTGACGCGATCGGTGGCGCCGCGTAGCGAACTCATGGAACAGCCGACCCGCACCATGCGGGAATCCCTGGAATCCCTGCCGGGCGTGACCGCCCGGCAGGGATCAGGGGGCCGTGACGCCACGATCTCCATACGGGGGTCGGGGAAATAGACAACGATCATTGAGGTGATGCCATGGAGCAACCACTTTTGCGGGTCGATGAAGTGGCCAGATTGCTGAGCGTGAGCCGGTGGACGATCTATCGCTGGCTGGAGGAGGGCCGGCTGGAGGGCACGAAGCTCAACCGGGGGAGCCTCCGAATTTTTCGGGCATCGGTGGACGCGCTGGTACAAAGCCATCGCACGCCGCTGCTGGACGAGCCGGTCCGAGAAACCGGGCGCCGTGTAGCAGGAGTGAGCAGGAGTCTGTAGGCAGACGGGGCATGCCGGGTTAGGGTGCAATGCAGATGGGTGGATGGCATGAGTCGAATTGAGGGTTATGGTGTCGTGACGAATGGTGTGATCAGGCGATGGACAGGCGTGTTGGCGCCGGCCGCCGGCGTCATGGCCGTCGTGTATCTGTGCCTAGCGCTGCTGGCCACGGTATGCATGACGACGCATGCCGGGCACGATGCCGGTGCGCACGATCACGGCAGCCAGCCCGTGCATTCCCTGCTCTGCGCTTGGGCCTGTCAGGCCGGATCGTCCGACTGTCTCTCCGTCGGCGCTCCCGTGCCCGCGGTGTCCCCGGTGCTGTTCGCAAGCGTTGTCGCGGTCATCGCGCAGTGGTCGTCGTTCTCTCCCAACCTCATCCGGTCCCGGGCGCCTCCCCGCTAAGTCTTTCTTCTATCCGCATCCATCGACAGGCCGACCTAGGCCAAAGGTCCTGGACACGCTGCCGCCATCGGCAGACCCAGGCCGGTCTTTCAATGGGTGCAGGCACTCAGAATCCGCCTGTACGCGAATGTGCATGGTCCGAGTGGGGACGGCCTCCTTGGCTCGGACCGGACCGGGGTGGGGCTTGAACCCTTCTTCACCCCATCCCGGCCCATTTTTCTCGAAAGCGGGGACGTTTTCAGAATGACGGGAGGACGAATGATGTCGAGAAGGACGATGATGTTCATCGTGGGACTGTGGATCGGCGCCGGCATTGCCGCCAATGTCTGCGCTGAAGAACGCGGGACAACGACGGCGCCGGTGACCGATGAGACACGGGAAGCAATCGTGCAGATTTTCGGCAATCGGTGCGAGTACTACCCCAGGAATGTGGAGCACGCGTTGCGGCGCTTCCAGGTGGTCGCGAACGTGAAATTTCTGAACGATCACGGCACGGTGCTGATCACGTACTGGCCCGGCGGCGCGACACCGGAGCAGTTTGCGGATGAGGTCGAGCGGGAACTGGCGATGGGTTGGGGGTGCAAGGCGAAGGCGCAATAGGCAATGGGCCGCGCAGGAGTCACTTCATCAACAGGGAGGCTGGTCATGTTGAGAATCGCAGAACGCAGCAGTGTGCGTGTCGGTCTTGGTGTGCTCGCGCTGGTGGCGGCGGTGAACGTGGCTGTGGCAGGCGGGCCGAAAGACGGAGAACTGGCATTGCCTGGCAACTACGTGGTCTGGCCGAAGTTTTTGTCCGAGGTTCAGCGTCCGGATGCGAAGCAGGTGCGGGAGATTTTCATCAATCTCACCGGCGTGAAAGCTGCTCATGGCCAGCCGTTTCCGGACGGTACTCAGTTCGTGATGGAGCTGTACAAGGCGAAAGCCGACGGTGATAAATTGGTGACCGGCGCCGACGGCAAACTGGTCAAGGGTGACCTGGCCAAGGTGTTCGTGATGGGGAAGGACAGGGGATGGGGTGGGGACGTGCCGGACAATCTTAAGAACGGCAGCTGGGTGTTCGCCGCCTACGGGCCGGACGGCAAGGCGCTGGCCGAGGATTTCACCAAGTGCCGGGCCTGCCACGCGCCCCTGGCGCAGAAGGATTTCGTGCATCGGTACGACGAGTATTTCGAGCAGCAGCACCACGGTCATTGACCCGGACTGGCGTCGTCTTGCCCACGACGCCGTGGCGGAACCCGTGTTTGGCCAACCTCCTTGCGCGGGTTCCTGTGGGGGGGCGGTCGCAAGGCCGCTCCCCGCTACCGGGTGAAGGGGAGCACGGAATGGACCGGCAGTTGTTGCGGGTCGGCGAGGCGGCGCAGGCGTTGAACGTCAGCCGCTGGACCATTTATCGGTGGGTGGAGGAGGGCCGGCTGGAGGCGGCGCGGATCGGCAAGAGCAGCCTGCGCATCTTCCGCCACTCCATCGCGTCGTTGATCGAGCGAGGACGGACGGACGCGCTCGAGTCCGTCCCCCGGCTCAAGTCCGTGCGTGCGCCGGGTGTGGCTAGGCCGGCAAAACGTCGGTGACGACGGCCTGTGCGCGGAGAACATGATGGCAAACCTGGTCCGGGCAGGGCGGCCTCCCGGTCCGGACCGGTTCCCGGGGTGAAGGCGGGGCCTCCTGTGGCCTTCACCCCGGCCCATTTCAGACAGGGGCGGGCAGGGGTCTGTTGGTGATCGGGTCGAACGTGACGTCGTGCGCGCGTGTCGTGTTGCTCGTCGTTGTCTGTCTTTGGACCATGGCCGGGTCTGTGTTCGGGGAGCCGCAACACCGTCCACTGAACGAAATGCACGGCGGGTGCGCGTCGTTCGACATGGACGTGAGGACCGAACTGCGGACCATGGCGGGGGCACATGAGGCGAGAATCGCGTGGCCGGGCCGTGGCGAGCAGCCGGCGATGCTTATGCCGATGCGGCCGGTCGAGATTAGGCTGCTGCCGCGGGATCATGTGGCCCTGACTGTTCCGCCGAAACGGGCTGCGGCCTACGCGGGCATGGTGGCATTCAGCGTTCCGGAGGGAGGGCGATACCGCATCAGCAGTGGACAACCGGTTCGAATCGAGATTGTTGAGGAGAACGTGCCGATGGAAGCCGCCGCCTTCGAAATGCAGACCGAGTGTCCGGCCCTGTTCAAGGTCGTCGTGTTTCCGCTAAAGGGCGGTCGGCTGTATTGGCTGGAGTTGTCGTCCGATGTTCGGGATGTCGCGATTCTGCTCACGCCGGACGTAAAGGGGGTCCTATGAACAAGCGTGCGCTGGAGACAAGCCGACTGGTGAAACTGCCTAAGATCGCCGGGCTGGGAACGGTACGCACGGCTCGCCGCAAGGCTGCGGAGCCGTCGCCGCTGGCCGTGGTAACGGTCCGACTCTTGGCGATTGCGATTGAACTGAGCCGACGACCGACCCGGCGCGTCATCTCGAATGCCATCGCGCTCCCGGCGGCCTATCGGAACTGGCCGTGCATACGGACGACGGCCGAGGGCGTCCCGCGCACGACGACGTTCGCATGTTACATCTGCCCCAAGGGATTCAGCGCGCTTCCGCACGAGGAGTTCCAGACCGGAACGCGCTTTATCATGGAAACCTATCGGGTCGCTCCGGATGGGGACAGGCGTTCCGCGCGACCGAAATCGCCGGATGCGGCGCCGGACACCGTCTTCGTCATGGAGAAATACGCGGACGTGAGCGTTCCCGGATCGGCTGGGCAGAACCGCCAATTGTGGGCCCATGCCACCTATGCCGCTGACGGAGGGCTGCTGGCTTCGGCAGTGCGACAGTGCTGCCCCTTGGGGCAGCTTGCCGAAGGACAGACGCCTCGGACAGGGGCCGCCGTCTTCAGCGCCGTGTCCTAGACGATGGATTGGCTGAAGCACGCCGTGGACTATGGCGTCATTGGGTTGCTGCTGGCGCTCAGCGTGGTGGCGGCCGTGGTGGCGGCCGAGCGGGCGCGTTTTTACCAGCGCGCGGACATGTCCGCCTTCCGGACCGTCGAGGAATTCGAAATCGCCCTGACGCGGCGATTGGTCGTCATCGGCACCGTCGCCGCCAACGCGCCCTACATCGGTCTGTTGGGCACCGTGCTCGGCATCATGCTCACGTTCCATGCGATGGGCACTTCCGGCGCGATGTCCGTGAGCGCCATCATGGTCGGGCTGAGCCTGGCGCTCAAGGCCACGGCCGTGGGTCTGCTGGTGGCGATTCCCTGCGTGGTGCTGAACAATGCGCTGCGCCGGCGCGTGGCTGAATTGCTGGTGCTGTACAAGACGCAGCGAAACGTCGGTCAACACCAACCACGACAAGCGGGACGCGCATCTCAAAAGCCCTGATTTTTTCAGTGCGGACAAGTTTCCGACCATGGTCTACCGCATGACCTCCTATGCCAAGGAAGGGGACCACTATATTGCCAAAGGTAACCTGATGCTGTTGGGCGTCACGAAGGAGATCGTGCTCACCGGCACCTTCAACGGCGTGCTGCCCAGGGATCCCCGCGGGCTCGCGAGCGCGGGGTTTTCGGCGCAGGGGAAGATCAACCGGAAGGATTTCGGCATGGTGTGGAACAAGGCGCTGGACAACGGCGGGCTCGCCGTGGGGGACGAGGTCGAGATCAGGCTGGAAATCGAATGCATCAAGCAGCCGTCGTGATGTGCAAGAGACGATGCTGCTAGACGGAACACGGCCGTCCAGCCCCTGGCCCGACTACCGGGCCGTCTGGCGCTGGCATTTCTACGCGGGCCTGTTCTGCTTCCCGTTCGTCGTCGTCCTGGCGATCAGCGGCACCATCTATTTGTTCACGCCGCAAATCGAGGCCTGGCTGGACCGGCCATACGACCATCTCGCGGTCACCGGCCAGCCGGCCGGCGCGGCGGCGCAGGCTCAGGCGGCGCTCGCCGCCGTTCCCGGCTCGACACTGTTCGCCTACGAATTGCCGACGGCGCCGGATACAGCTGTGCGCGTGATCGTCAAGCGCGGCGACGAGCGTCTGCGGGTCTACCTCCACCCTGAAACCCTGGCGGTGCTCAAGGTCGTTGGGGAGGAAGATCGGCTGATGCGCGTCATCTTCAGACTGCATGGCGAACTGCTTGCCGGGAATATCGGATCGGCCATTGTCGAAACGGCGTCATCCTGGACGATCGTCATGATCGCCACGGGACTGTCGTTCTGGTGGCCGCGTTCGGAACGGGGCTTGGGCGGCGTACTGTATCCGCGCCTCGGGCGCGGTGGACGGGCGTTCTGGCATGACCTGCATGCCGTCACCGGCTTCTGGATTTCATTTTTCGTGTTGTTCCTGCTGCTGACCGGGCTGCCATGGGCCAAGGTCTGGGGCGAGTATTTCAAGAGCGTCCGGAGGCTGACCGGAACGGCCGTGGCGCGGCAGGATTGGACGGTTGGCGCCGAACGGAGTGGAACCGCTTCGGGCGGGCACGGAGACCATCCGGGGGCGCCCATGGGGAAATCCGGTTCGATCAAAACGGCGCCGGACTATTCCGCGCTTGACCGATTGATCGAGACGGTGCGTCCTCTCGATCTGCCTCCGCCCGTATTGCTCTCTCCTCCGGCGAAGGCCGGGGCCCCATGGACGGCCAAATCAGACACGCAGAACCGTCCGTTGCGTGTGAATCTGACGCTCGACGGGGCAACGGGCGCCATTCTCAAACGCGAAGACTTCAAGGATCGTCACGTGCTGGATCGCATGGTGGGCATTGGGGTGGCCGCCCACGAGGGCCAGCTCTTCGGCTGGCCCAATCAGGTTGTGGGCGCGCTGACCGCCCTCGGTCTGTTGACGTTGGCGGCCAGCAGCGTGACCATGTGGTGGCGCCGGCGCGCCCCCGGCGTGCTGGGCGCGCCCGAGGCGCTCCAACCGCCGCGATTTTCGAAAGGTCTGCCGGCGCTGGTGCTGCTCTTCAGCCTCTATCTGCCGCTGTTCGCCGCCTCGTTGATCGTCGTGCTCCTGACGGAACACTTCATGTTGCGCCGCATCCCCGCCGCGCGCAACTGGCTCGGACTCGCCTAGATCCTCGCGGGAGTTGTTCTCCCTCCATCCGACCGCACAGACGCTCCTTCACGCGCGTCGAGCGCGCGGTTGCGGTGCATCGGTCCCGGCCCTCCGGCATGGGCGAAATGTGGAGAAACTGTTGCATCGGTCTGCATCGGTTGCAGAGGGGGTGGGGCGCGTGGAGTATACTCGCCGGAGCGTGAAGGAAGCCTTGTAATTCATTCACAAGGAGGAATGTCATGAAACGTTCAGGATTCGGGTTGCTGGTGCTGGCCGTGTACGGACTGTCCCTTGCGATGTCCGGGGGCGTCGCGCTGGCCGGCGGCGACGGACACGTGCGGGAAACCATCAAACATGCGAAGGAAGGCATTCAGCACGAAAAGGAAGCCATCAAGCATCTGGAAGAGGCCGTGAAAGGAGCTTCCGACGCGCATGCAAAGGAAGCCCTGGAGCATGCCAAGGAAGCGGTCAAGCATGCCGAAGAATCCCTCGCGCATGCGGAGCAGGCGGCTGAGAAGAAAAAAGCGAAGGGCAAGTAAGCGTCTCTGTGCGGAGCAACGTTCGGTGCTGCCCAGCCGTCGGCCGAAATTCGATCGATGAAAATGTGTAGCATCCTGTAGCAGACGTCTGTTTTCATCGGTAGACAGGTCGTTGCCAAGCCCGTATAACCGACCCGTTATGATACGGGGAATGTCCATCGCGGGAATAGTGCTGCTGGTGCTGTGTTGGGCGGGCACGGCGTCAGTCTTCGCGGATGAGTCCTCACTGGAGCGGCTCCTGCGGGCGCAGGTGTTCAACAAAATGTTCGAGGGGTTCTCGTCTTATCACGTCACGATCGAGTCCGACGAGCCGCAGGGCGACGGATCGCGCGAGGTGGTGGCTGTGGCCAGCGGCAGGTTTTTGGAGAACACGAAGCGTATTAAAATCCTGTTTCTCATCGCCGGCGAGCAGGTGATCGGCGGGAATGTGCTGGAAGGCAAGGATCTACCGCCGTGCGGGTCGTCGGACTCAGCGCAGCCATCATCGTCCTAATATTCACGAGGAGGTCATTGTTATGAAACTGTGGATCTCGGGATTCTGTCTCTTGATAGTTGTGCTAACCTTAGCATCGTCAGGATGGGCGCTCCAGGCCGGCGGTGTGGAAATCGGCGATCTGGAGACGGGTTCGGTCGTCGGGCTGCCGTTCAAGTCGCTGGAGGTGGATGCGGAATTGTTCGCGCTCGATCTGGGCGGGGCGCAGGGCAAGAAGGTCTGGTATCCTCCGACGACGGTGGTGGACTTCAAGGTCCGTCCCGGGCGTCCGTTCATGATCAAAGTCACCAACAGTTCTTCGGGCGAGCGCGGGTTTTTCTTCTCGGCGGAGCAAAACCAGGCCGCGCCGACCGTGATGAAGGCGAAAATTACGCTGAAGCCGGGCGAGTCCAAGTACATCGGCATTCCGACCAGCGACCTCTTCTACGCCACGCAGGGCAACGTGCTGTACTACAGCGACCACCTGCATCCGGAGGTGGTCGGCGGGCGGCTGGTGATGCTCAAGTAGCCGAGCCGCGACTGCGTTTTGCCGCCTTCCGTCCTGAACATCGGACGGGAGGCGGCTTTTTTGTCCTTTCGCACGTTGATTTCGCTTCTTCTGCCGGGTATAGTCGCCGCACATTCCGGAGGGCGCGCGATGCCGAATTCTTTTGCGACACGATTCCTGCCGGTGACTCTTGCGCTGACGCTCAGCCTCCCCGGTCCGGCCGTGGCCGCCGACAGCAAGGCGCAGGAGCAGTATCTCCAGGCCGCCAAGCTTTTCGAGCAGGACAGATACGACGAGGCGATCGCATCCGCCAAGAAAGCCATCCAGTTGCAGCCCAAATTAGCCGACGCCCATCTGCTGCTCGGACGCATCCAATTCGAGGGGAAGCGGCGCGTAGGGGATGCCACTTCGGCAATGAAGCAGGCCATCGAGATCAAGCCGGACTTCCCGGAGGCGTATTACTATCTCGGGCTGGTCTATCAGGTGCAGGGCAAGTTCCGCGATTCTGAGGATTTACTGCGGAAGGCCATCAGGCTCAATCCCAAGTACGAAGAAGCCTACTGGGCGCTGGGCCGACAATTCCAGCGCAACCGCCGGTACGAGCAGGCCATCGGCCTCCTGACCGAGCTGCTGGCCGTCAATCCTAACCACACGGGTGCGCTCTTCAGCCTGGCGATGGTTCACGATGCGCAGGGAGAGGGCAAGCAGGAGCGCGAATCGCTGGAGCGTTTGACCAAGGTGGATCCCTCGCATCCGGACGGCTGGTACCTGCTGGGCCGGCTTGAGGAAAAGGGGGGCCGCGTGCCGCAGGCGATCGACGCCTACCGGATGGCCGTGGCCGCCAAGCCGGATCTGGTGGACGCCCATTTCAATCTGGCGTTTCTCTACCGCAGTGAGGGCAAGATGCAGGAGGCGGTCCACCGCTTCGAAGAGGTGATCAGACTGCGGCCGGAATATGCCGAGGCGCACCTGAATCTGGGCGGGCTCTACGCCAACATGGGCAAGCTCGACCTGGCGGAGGACGAATACGAAACGGCAGTGCAGCTCAAGCCCAACCTCGCCGAGGCCCATTATAGCCTCGGGTTGTTCTACGAATCCCACCGGAAGGATGTGGGGCGTGCGCTGGCGTCCTACCGCAAATACATCGAACTGGGCGGGCGCGACGAGCGCATCGAGCGCATCGTGGGCCAAGCGGCACGATAGGCGCTGATCGCACCTGCGAGAGCCGCGCGTGTGGCCGGGGGAGCCTCCGGCGAGGCGCGCCTTTCTCGCAAGTCCCGCTCGCGTTCTCGCGCTACCGCCTGATTCGTCCGAACGTGTGGTAGTACGGCCGCCAGTAGTATGAGGGCGGGTAGTAGTAATAGGGCGTGCGGGCGTAGGATTCTTCTCTCCTCGGCCAGACCCTCAAGGCTTTGATCTCCAGCACCGGGAAGGTGTAGTCCGTTTCGTCGAGTTTATCGACCGCGGAGCCGGTCACCTCGCCGACGACGGTGAGCCGCGTGCCGGGGGGGAGAGTCGCAGGGTCGAGAAATTCCGTCTGGATGGCGACAAACCGGCCTTCCGACATCGTGCGGTCCGGTCCCGGTTCCAGGGATCCTTCCAGTGGAATCTCCAGGACCTCGATCCGCGTGCCGTCCTTGAGCCGTTTCGCCGACAGCACTTCGCCGCCTAAGACGATCAGATGGCCGCGGTAGGAATCGGCAGACTGGCGGAGTAGCGTGAAGGTCAGGGTCTTGTCGAGCTGGGCGGCAAGGGCGGCGGGCACGACTGGATTGCCGGCGCAACCGGCCAGCAGTGCGGCCAGTGCGAAGATCAGGCTGTGCACGCGAGGAATCATGATTCATTATAACAGCAGATTGGCTATAATGAGCCCCGTTTTCCGTTGTCAAGAAAGGAAGAAACGTATGCACCGAATGGTGATGGCGGCGATCATGCTGACGGTCATGGTCGGCGGACCGGTCTGGGCCAGCCCGGCCGCGCCGCGAGGCGTCGACGGAGGCGTGACGTCGAAATACGAGGGCAAATACGAAATTCTCGCAAACGAAAAAAACACGCACGAGCCGGGCCGGGTAAAGATGACCACGTTCGCCGACTTTTACTGCCCCCACTGCCACATGTTTGAGCAGACCGTCGCCATCATGATGGAGAAGGAATTTGGTGGTAAGGTGGAGATCACGATGGTCGGGTTTCCCGTCATCAACAGCAAGCTGCCGACGGCCTTCGAAATGTACGAGCAGGCCAAGATCATGGGGCGGGGGACGGCAATGAAGAAGGTCCTCTTCCGCACGATCCACAAGGACAAGCTGCACGTGCTCGACAAGACGATCCGCGAGACCCTGATTAAAGAAGTCGGGCTCGACCCGGCTACGTTCGAGGCCGGGCTGGACGGCGGCAAGCCCGCGGCCGCCTTCGAGGCCGGCCGCAAGTGGGGGGAGCGGGTGAAGATCCAGTACACGCCGACAGTGGTGCTCGATGGCAACATTAAGGTCGAAGGCGAAAACCTGCAACCCGACAATCTCAAGACGGTGATTGCCAGCATCCTGGCCCTGGACGGCAAGAGCAGGAAGAGTGAGAAGAAATAACGGGCAGAGCAATCCAGCCCGGCAGGGGTTGATCGGACTGCTGTGCGTGTTTGTCTGGTGCGGTCCGACGGCGCCGGCCGCCGCCAACTTGTCGGATCTGCAGAGCCAGATCAAGGGCACGGCGGCGAAGGTCACGCCCGCGGTCGTCAACATCGCGTCCACGGTCATCGTGCGCGAGCAGGCGTTCAGTGACGAGGGGCTTCCGTTCGGCCTTTTCTCGCAGCCCACCCCGCGCCGCCAGTACGGGCAGGGCTCCGGCGTCATCGTGTCCTCAGACGGCTACATCGTCACGAACAATCACGTCGTGGCGGAGGCGGTGAACGTGGAGGTGTTGCTGGCGGACCGGCGGCAATTCAAGGGCCGCGTCGTGGCTACCGATCCCAAGACGGATATGGCGGTCGTGAAGATCGAGGCCGGTGGCCTGCCGACCGTGGCCTGGGGCGATTCCAGCCAGCTGACGGCAGGCGATTTTGTCCTAGCCATCGGCAATCCGCTGGGGCTCAACCAGACGGTCACGTTCGGTATCGTCAGCGCGGTCGGGCGGGCGGACGTCGGCGTAGCCGACTACGAGGATTTCATCCAGACCGACGCGCCGATCAATCCAGGTAATTCGGGGGGCGCGCTGGTGAACGTGAAGGGCGAGCTGGTGGGCATCAACACGGCCATCGCCAGCACGACCGGCGGCAGCGTCGGCGTGGGGTTTGCCATTCCTAGCAATATGGCGCGGGCGGCCATGCAGAGCCTGCTTAAAACGGGCCGCGTGGTGCGCGGCTTTCTCGGCGCCGGCACGCAGGATGTGACGCCGCTGTTGACCAAGATGTTCCGGCTGCCGGAAGTGAAGGGGGTCATCGTTACGGACGTGTTCGCGAAGGGGGCGGCCGACAAAGCCGGGCTCAAGCGTGGCGACGTGCTGGTGCGGTTCGACGGCAGGGACGTCGTGGACTCGGGCCATCTACGCAACGTCATCGCACTGGCACCGATCGGCAGCAAGCACCGACTCGAGTTCATTCGTGACAACAAGCCGGGGCAGGCCGAATTGCTGATCCAGGAAGCGCCCCGCGAGCGCACAAAGCGGGCGGCCGCATCAGCGCACGGCGTTTCGCTGAGCCATCCGCTGGGCGGGCTGCTGGTCGAGGAAGTGACTCCGCAGGTGGCTCGGCAACTGGGCCTGACGTCCACGAGCGGCGTGGTCGTCACAGCAGTCGAGGAAGGGAGCCTGGTCGAATCGGCCGGCATTTCGATGGGCGATCAAATCCTGGAAGTGAACCGCAAACCGGTCGCCGACCTACAGGCCTACCAGCGCCTGGTGGAACCGATCAAACCCAAGGATCTGACCCTCCTACTCATCAACCGCCAGGGGACGATTCTTTACGTGCCCATCGAAGGCGGCTAACAGCCGCTGAAACCGACCTCCCCGGCGCGGGCTCGCTGGGAATAGTCATTGAGTTCGGGGGGCCGCGGTGCTATTGTCGTGCTACGTTTTCACAATTCGTAGCACGAGGGTGGCATGAAAAAACTTGTCCGGTTCGGCGTCTCCCTCGACCACCATCTGCTCGACGACTTCGACAAGCTGATCGCCCGCAAGGGGTACCTCAACCGGTCGGAGGCCCTCCGCGACCTGATCAGGGGCAATCTGGTCGAGCAGGAGTGGGGCGCGGACCAAGATACGGTCGGGACGGTTACGATCGTCTATGACCATCACGTCCGCGCCCTGACCGACAAGCTCACCAGCATCCAGCACGACTATCAGCGTCTGATCGTTTCCGGCATGCACGTGCATCTGGACCATGACCATTGTCTGGAGGTGCTGGTCGTACGGGGCCGCGGCTCGGAGGTTCGCAAAGTGGCCGATATCCTGATCGGGACCAAGGGCGTCAAGCACGGCAAGTTGGCGATGACGACCACAGCAAAGGGCTTCCACTGATTCGTCATGCGCCCGCGCGGATTCGTCCTGACAATCTGGTATCTATGGGCTTTTTTTGGTGTGCCGCCGCTATTCGCGCACGATCCGGGCCTGCCGGAGATTGCCGTGCCGGAAGTCGGGGTGATGACCGACCAGCCCATCGCGGCTTCCTCGCAACAGTTTATTCCCGACAATGAATACGTGTTGCAGCCGCAGGGCCGTCCGGCCCAGGTGCTGCGCCTGATTCCCGGCTTCATCGCCGTGGAGCATTCCGGGGGAGCGGGCAAGGCCGACCAGTATTTCCTGCGCGGATTTGATGCGGACCACGGCACGGACGTCGCATTTTTCGCCGACGGCATGCCGGTCAATCTCCGCTCCCACGCGCATGGGCAGGGCTATGCGGATCTGAACTTCATCATTCCGGAGACGATCGAGGGGCTGGACGTCCACAAGGGGTCCTACGATGCCCGGTTTGGAGACTTCGCTACCGCGGGCGCCGTCGACTTCAAAACCCGCGAGGTGGTCAAGGAAGGCGTGGTGCAATTGTCCGGTGGACAATTCGATACGCAACGGCATCTGCTCATGTTCTCGCCGACCACCGGGGAGGTCCGCACGCTGGTTGCCGCCGAAGGCTACTATACGAACGGGCCCGTTCAGAACGACAACCGCTATTTTCGAAGTAATCTGATGGGCAAAATGACGATGCATCCGAATGCGCGATCGGAGCTCAGCCTGACCGGGACCTTTCACAAGGCCCAGTGGAACGGGTCGGGACAAATTCCGCTGCGGGCCGTCACAGGCGGGACGTTGGACCGCTTCGGTTCGGTCGATCCGACCGAGGGCGGCCGGACGACCCGCGTCACCGGCCGGCTCAACCTTCACTATGATACGACGACAGGTGGGAGTTTCTTCGCCAATGGCTATGCGCAGTATTACCGGCTCGATCTCTTCTCGAATTTCACTTTCTTTCTGAATAATCAAACGGAGGGCGACGGGTTTCTGCAAGCCGACCGCCGTGTGATGTACGGTGGCGATCTTGGTTACCGTCAAGTCGGGAAGCTGCTGGAGATGGATGCGTCTGCGACAGTCGGGGTGCAAAGCCGGGGGGATGCTATTCATGCCCGGCTGGCTCCCCAAGTGAAACGCGATCCGACCGGCGTGACAACGGACAGCGAGGTGCTGGAGGCATCCTATTCACCCTATGTGACGGGGGAGTTACAACTGGCCCGCTGGCTGCGAGTGGCCGGCGGTATGCGCAGCGAGACCTTCACGTTCGATGTCCGCAATCGCTGTGCGGCGTGCGCGACGCAATCGGGCGGACGGGCGATGTCATCCATTCTGCTGCCCAAGGCAAATCTGATCCTCGGGCCCTGGGGCGCGACGGAATTGTTTGCCAATTATGGCGAGGGCTTTCACAGCAACGACGCACGAGCATCCATTACGAGCGGCTCCGCGCCGCTGGCCCGCGCGCGCACCTACGAGGTTGGCATCCGCTCAAAACCGTGGGGACCGGGCGGCATGGAATTGACCGGGACCCTCTGGGCGGTGGATTTAAATTCCGAATTGGTGTTCGTTGGCGATCAGGGGACGACGCAGATTCGTGGCGCCAGCCGGCGGCGCGGTCTGGAAGCCGGCGCGCGCGGGCCAGTCTGGGGCCCACTGGCCTTCAACGGCAGCGTGACGTGGACAAAAGCGGAATTCACGAATGGCAGTGCCATCCCGCTGGCACCGGAACTCACGGCCTATGGTGCAGCCATCGTCAAATGGCCGCAGGGGGTGACGACGCAATTGCAGGCGACCTATCTGGGGGTCCGTCCACTGGCGGAGAACAAAAGCGTCCATGCACCGTCGTGGCTGACCTTCGACCTCGCGACGCGCTATCAGGTGCCGGTCAAATTGGAGGGTGGGCGGCTCGAGGCCTTTCTTTTCGTGCAGAATCTCTTGGACACTAAATGGGAACAGGCGACCTTTGCATTTCAATCACGCCTGAGAAACGAGTTAGCCGGAGCAAGTGATATTCACTTCGTGCCAGGGAACCCGCGCATGCTCATGGGCGGCTTGGCATGGTACTTTTGACGCGCGATGTGCGCGAATGTTTAATGCGCTATGTGGAATGATGCATTGCCGGAAGGCTTCGCGCCAGTAAACGGTGATCACTAACAATTACCATGCGCCCCGTTGTCTTGCAGCGCCGGTATTACAATAGACCCACGCTTCGGGTGGCCCGGTCGTTGCTGGGCAAGTACCTTGTCCGGAGACTTGGCCGCAGGACTATTACTGGACGGATCGTGGAAGTAGAAGCCTATATCGGCATGGAGGATCGCGCCTGCCACGCCTCGAAGGGGCGCACGGGCCGCACGGACGTCATGTTCGGCCCGGCCGGGGTGTCGTATGTCTATTTAATCTACGGCATGCACCACTGCTTCAATATCGTCACGGAGCGGGAAGGCTTTCCCTCCGCCATCTTGGTGCGGGCGGTGGAAGATGTGGCGGCGCAGGTGCGGATCGACGGTCCCGGTCGTGTCTGCCGGTTTCTGGCGATCGATCGGACGTTAAATTGCAAAGATCTGACGGCGGGCTCGCAGTTGTGGGTTGAGGATCGGGGCAGACGAACTGTCCACTCGCGCATTGAGGCTGGTCGAAGGATCGGAGTTGAATATGCTGGAATCTGGGCAAAAAAACCGTGGCGCTTTCGACTGGCAGAAGGGTGAAAATGGCTTTTGGCGTTGTTCTCGCCTCACGCAGACCCGCAACGCACTGAAAACGTATCGCTCGGGCCGGCGTTTGCTGCCGCCTCGCCGGGTGACCGGTTTGACCATTCTGCGGGAAGCCCTTCTAAGTCAGAACGGGAGGGCACGGCACAAATCAAATGGGGCCGCCGGTTTCCCGGCGGCCCCAGTTGATGTCTCACGAAAAAGCTTACTTAGCCGCGCCGATGCTGGCGTCCGCCTTGGTCGCTGAGGTCACGGGAGGATTGATCTGAATCTGCGGTCCCTGCACCTTCGGCACGCGGCCCGAGCCCGCCGACTTGTCGGTGACGCGAGCGTTGTTCGGGTCCACCAGCTTCTGCTCAACGTGGTTGTCCGTGCGGTCGACGGACTTTACAATCGCTTTGTCCCCACCGGCGTTGGTCTGACCGGGATCGTTTGCTAGCGACTGCCCGGTCACCGGGCTGGTGGCCGCCTTCGCTGGATAGCCTTCGTGCTTCGGAAGGTTCGCGGGATTGGCCATGGCCACCGACGTGGCTACACCGATGATTGCGACGCCCACAACAGTGCTGATCAACGTTTTCATGTCACGCACTCCTTTTGAGAATGGTGGAAAATATGTCGTGTTCGGGACTGATAAATGCGTAAAACCGGGCGTATCTTAGCGACCTCGGGGAAGCGTGTCAAGACGAGAGGCAGAGGGGAAACTGGGGTAGGGCAGAGGGGTTTTCCCTGATTGTCACCGCCGGTGCCGGCGGCCCCGCCCGCGGCCCCGGAATCGCCCTCCCCCTCGGGCGGGGGCGGCGGGCAACTGGATGGTGACGGCCGTCCGCTCCGGCTCGCTGGCGATCGCAATCTCCCCCTGATGTTCGTCCACGATCTTTTTGACCGTTGCCAGACCCAGCCCTGTGCCAGACCGCTTGGTCGTGAAATAAGGCTCAAACAGCTTTCCCACGTGTTCGGCCGGGATCTGCGCGCCGTTGTTGCTGATAACGATCTGCACCATGCGCCCGCCCTTCTGGGCAGAGACGTTGATGCCCAGCTGGCCGCCCGGCGTCATGGCCTCCAGCGCGTTCTTGACGATGCTGAGAAACACCTGCTGCATTTTGGCGTCGTCGCATCGGACCGGTACCGGATGGCCCTCGTATTCCTTGGTGACGGTGATCCGGTTCATTTCGATATCGTTCGACACCAGGCTCAGCGTGCCTTCGATGACTTCGGAAATGCGGCATGCGCGGCGGTTGAGCTCCAGCGGTTTGGCGAAATCGAGGATTTCGTTCAGCGTAGTTTCCACGCGGATTAGGTCGCGCATCGCACTTTCGATCCGGGTCTGGGGATCGAAGTCGAGAATGCCCTCGCGGGTGATATCTTCCAATTGCGCCCGGACAGAGGCCATCGGTTCGCGGACTTCCGTGGCAAGAAAGGTGCTGAATTCGCCCAGCGCCGCCTGCCGTTCCTGTTTGCGGATCATCGGCTCGGAGGGGCCGGCCTGCATCGGGGCCCCCGGCGCAGGCGTACCCTCATCGCCCTCCTCGTCGGTGGCCGTTCCAGCCGGCGAGGCCGGCACAGGCGTTTGCTGGAGCAGCTCCACCAGTTTGCTGATCAGGCCTTCGAGCTGTTTGGTGTCGGCCAGCGAATACTGCCCCGCAATTTTTGACACAAGGGCCACGGTGCCGCCCACCTGGCCGCGAACGAAAAATGGCACGACCAGCGCGCAGATGTAGTGGTCCTTGTAGAGCGGCTTGTAATCGAGAAAGCGGCCCTGCGAGGAGGCCAGGTCCTGGTCCGCGCGTGTCTTGCGGTGCCGGATGGCCCACCCGGAGGCGGAGGCGTCGAGCGCCAGGCGCTGCCCGGGCTTGAGATCCTTTTTGGGGTCGGCATTCGGTGTGCCGGCCATGCCGACGATTTCGATGACGCTGGACACGGGATCGTAGACGGTGACGAATGCTCGGTCGAAGGGCAGCGTGGCGGCGGTCTCGTTGAGCAGGGCCGTCACCTGTTCCTGCATCTCTGGTGTCGAATAGGAGAGCAGCGGAGCCAGCGGCGCGGTTGCAGCCGGCCGGGACGCGGCGGCGGCCGGCTCGTAACCGACCGTTGGGCGGCGCAGCAAGATCGTACCGTCGAACAGATCAGCCCGCGATAGTGCCGACGTGATCTGCTCGCCCGCGCCTTCCAGAATTGCCTTTTCCTTTTTGGTGAAGGGGGCGCTTTCCTTCCGGCCAATCACGAGTACGCCGTAGATCCGGTGGAGGTGCTGGAGCGGCACGGTCAGCAGCGTCTTGGCAACCGGTGTGATCATGCGCAGCCGTGTTGCACGGAATGATTCACCTTCATCGGCAAGAGTGGCATTCCGCAGCAAGTCAACATCCTGGACCGAGAGGGTGCGGAGTATGGCCTGCGCCTCGCGCGGAGAGAATCCGCGGCAGCCGTGGAGTGCCAGGGGCCCACCTTCGAGCTCGAACAGCCCAATCAACGCCGTTTCGGTGCCCAGTTCGTTGAGCGCGGTCGTCAGCGTGCGCTGGAGGGTCGTCTGTTTCTCCTGCTTTGGGGAGCGGTCACTCTGTGCGTGCGCAGCGTAGGCCATGGGGTCTCCAATAATAAACTAGGACCGACGGATGCTGAGCGAATACGCCAGGATTCTAGCAATGGCAGCGATCATGTTCAATTTAATTGACGACGCGCGGCAGTCTGGGTTTGTGGACGAGGACCTCGACCTTGCCTTCCTCAGAAATCATGAGATTTAGCACGGTGCTCACCGCGCTGATCAGCAGCGCACCCCAGACCGACGGCCAGAACCCGGCCAAGGTGAAACCTGTCACCAGCCAGGCTGTCAGGTGCAGCAGAATCGCGTTGATGATGACCATGAACAGGCCGAGAGAGAACATGATGAGAGGAAAGGAAAAGAGATAGAGAATTGGCCGGATGACTGCGTTCAGGAGCGCCAGCACGATGACGGTGGCCGCGCCGGCCGCCACACCGTCGATGTGGATGCCGGGAACGATCTCGGCCGCTGCGAGAACGGCCGCCCCGGTGATGCAGAATCGGATGAAGAGACCTTTCATGGGCAGCCAGCGTGTTGCATTATGACCGATGAACGGTGAATTGCGGAGCCGAGCCAGTGCCATTCATAATTCACCATCAAAAATTTAAAATTACTCAGTGACGGTGGCTTTCCGCGCTGTGTGCGGTCTTCGGATTAAAATGTTCCATATCGCGCAGTTCTTCCGGCGTGACTTGGGGGAGGTGCCGGATGAAATGGACGAGCTTCCAGCTTTCCTTGTCTTCATCCGGACTTCCCTTGCCCCAGGCTGGCATGGCGCTGAAGCGGATGCCGTTGTGAATGACGAAAAAGAGTTCGCCGTCCGACATGGATTGTGTGTCAGCGAGCCTCAGATCCGGTACCTTGGGGTACACGTTCTCGCCGATCGTGGTTTTGCCGCTGCCGTTGTTGGCGTGGCAGGTGGCGCAGTGGTCGGCGAAGTGCCGGCGGGCGTCCACAAGCAGTTCCGGCGACAGCGGGATCGGATTGGGCCTGTTGCGTTGCACGTAGGGAATTGCCAGATAGCGGGCCTGCCGGGCCACGGCCACTTCCAGCGCGGACGGCTCGGCCCTGGCACTGAAGCCGGTCTGGAAAAACACGTAGGCAAACCAGACTCCAGTCAGAATGCCACTGAGGACAAAAGCGGCAATGATACCGAAAGCAATTTTAGCGCGAAATGACATCAGTCTCAGTATACAGCCTTATGGTACAGAACCCAAGATGGCGTAGA
Source organism: Nitrospira sp. (assembly GCA_016873435.1). NCBI lineage: Bacteria > Pseudomonadati > Nitrospirota > Nitrospiria > Nitrospirales > Nitrospiraceae > Nitrospira > Nitrospira sp. The sequence goes on along the minus strand of VGXF01000006.1, from coordinate 23,193 downwards.
TTAGTCGCTGTGCCCCGGTAGCGGCAATCGATCCAAGGCGCGTATCAGAAACAGGGCCGTGAGCGGCAGGTACATGAGTGTGCCGGTAATGCCCTGCAAAAACTCGCCAATCCAGAACGTGACGCCCAGATTAAAGAGCAGTACCCCATAATAGAGGCCGCAGCCCAGGAGAATCGCGCTGGTGGCAGGCCGGCCATCGCAGGGCAGAGGTCCGGGCAGGTTGCGGTCAAGCGGGACGTAGAGGGCCAGCGATATCGCGCCCACCACCATCCAGCCGACGTAATTGGCGAGTGGAACGCCGAAGTGGATGCCGGGATCGGGGTAAAAATAAATCTGCCCAAGAAACCAACGGCTCCCGCGCAACGCGACCGGGTCAATCACCATGTCGATCAGGGCGAAGAGCAGCACGGTCACTCCGCAGGCCGGCCAGGAGGTGCGGGCTGTCAGTGTAAAATCAAGCGCAGGCCCACAACCGCGCGCGCCAGCACCCGTCTGTTTGGGCAACAGGAAGAACAGCGCAAGGCAGTAACTCGCGTAGAGCAGAAAGCTGAACGAGATCGAATCCATGAAGGGGATGTTCGAAAAATAGAGCTCCTGTCCCTCCGTCGACCCTGTGTAGTGGTACCAGCCGAAGGGAATGCCCGTGCGCGTGGATGACCATTCGCACACGAATGCCACAAACCACGTGATGCCGAAAAACAGTCCGGTCCGTTTCCAGCCGATCAGCCGGTATGCGCAGAAGACCGCCGCGGCAAGAAAAATAAAAACGTAAGGCCGGAGGAGGAGCGTCTTATAAAGGAGAAGGGGAGCGGCCATCAGACATAGCCGTACGCACGGAACCACCGCACGGCCTTCTCCAGCGCGATCTCGATCGGTGGCTGCGGTAGGCCCAGCTCGCGGACGGCCTTGCTGCAATCATAGTGCATCTTGTACTTGGCCATCTTGACGCCTTCCAGCGGAATGCGCGGCGGCTGATGGGTGAAGTAATTTGCGATCCATTGATTGGCGTAGGCCAGTGGCAGAATCGCCAGTCGGGGCAATTTGATTGTCGGGGCGGAGACTCCGGTCAGTTTGCTGAGCGCGTCGAAAATCTCCCGCAGCATGAGATTCTTGTTCCCAAGAATGTACCGCTCGCCAATACGGCCGCGTTCCATCGCGCGAACATGGCCGGTGGCGACATCGTCCACGTCAATCAGGTTCATGCCGGTTTCGATATAGGCCGGCATACGGCCCTTCATGAAGTCGACGATCATCTGTCCGGTAGGAGTGGGTTTGATGTCGCGCTCACCCACTGGCGCGCTGGGGTTCACGATCACAACCGGCAGACCGGCCCGTGTCAGCTTCAGCACCTCCTGCTCGGCAAGGTATTTGGAGCGCTTGTAGTCGCCCGTTATCTGCCCCAGCGACAGAGGTGTCTGTTCCGTTCCAGGGCCGCCGCCATCCGGCAGGCCGATCGCGCCGATCGTACTGGTGTAGACGATGCGTTCGACGCCGATATCGCCGGCCGCCTCCATCAACAGGCGCGTGCCGGTGACGTTGATGTCGTAGAAAATCGACGGGTTTTGCGCCCAGAGTGCGTAATGACCGGCGACGTGGTAGAGCTGCCGGCAGCCGGCCAGCGCATGGCGCAAGGAGTCGGGGTTGCGCAAATCGCCTTGGACATGCTCAGCAGGCAAGCCGTCGAGGTTGCCGCGCTCGCTGTCCTGCCGGACCATCACGCGCACGTCCGCGCCGGTGGCGGCCACAGCGCGAGCCACGGCGGCTCCCACGAATCCCGTCGCCCCGGTGACAAGCGCTTTCATAAAACCGCAATGCACGAGGAACTATGAACGATGAAGGTGGGCGAGGATTGAAAACGCTGGCTGCTCAGTCTCGAGATGCTTGCTCCAGCGGTCATCATGCTACGTTCGGACTTAGTTCTTGCGGGACGTGATGTAGCGGGCCAGTTCGCGGAGCGGATCGGCTTTGGCGTCCAAAGATGGCAGGCGACCGATCGCTCGCCGCGCGCATTCGTCGGCCATTTTTCTGGCGCCGTCCACGCCGTAAAACGTCGGATAGGTTTTCTTGCCGCGCTTGGCGTCGGTGTTGGCGTCCTTACCGAGTTCCTCGCGCGTACCGGTGACGTTGAGCACGTCGTCAGCGATTTGGAAGGCGAGGCCGATGTCTTCCGCGTACTTCGTCAGGCAGTCGAGCTGCGCCGGCGTAGCGCCGCCCACGAGTGCGCCCATGCGCACAGAGGCGCGGATCAGCATGCCAGTCTTGTGCTTGTGAATGCCCTGGAGCATGGCCAGGTCGATGTCCTTGTTCTCCGCCTGGATGTCCAGCACCTGCCCTCCGACCATGCCGAGGTTGCCGGAACCATGCGCCAGCTCGCGGACGATCTGCACCTGGCGAGCCGGGTCGAGGCCGTCCATCAGATCGGGCCGGCTGCAGAGCTCAAAGGCCAGCGTCAGCAACGCGTCGCCAGCTAAAATGGCCATCGCGTCGCCGTAGACCTTGTGATTGGTCGGCTTGCCGCGGCGAAAATCGTCGTTGTCCATCGCGGGCAGGTCGTCGTGAACAAGCGAATAGGTATGAATGAGTTCAAGAGAGGAGGCGACCGGGAAAATGGCTTTTGACGGAGAGCTGACCGCCTCGGCTGCCGCAATGGCCAGAATTGGCCGCACGCGTTTGCCGCCAGCGAAGAGGCTGTAACGCATGGATTCGTGCAGCGTGGTCGGCGGGGTGGTGGCGCTTGGGATGACCGAGTCCAAAAACCGGTCTACCGCGTCGCGTTTTTGCTCGAGATATTTCTTGATATCCATGAGTTCGTCCGTCGCGTCGCAGACTAACAAAGGGCTATAGCATCAGGCAAGCCGCGCGACGAAAGTCGGTGTACTAATAACAAGTCGGACAGAATGTCCAAGTTTGAATATTGCGCGAACCGCTTGATTCACCGTCCCCCCGAAGAGGCCTTGCCAAATAACAGGGATCGCGGCAGATCGCAAAACCGCGGCTCCGCGCAACAGCGGTGCACTAATAATTTTGGCCCAGGCCTCAAAAATGTTGAGTTAAAGATCCAGTGGCAGGGGTTCCCCAAACGGAATTGGCGTATCGGGCCAATTTTGGGCCTCCGGTAATTTCCTCACCCCATGGATGGCCATGAACTGCGCTGCGCGAATGACGCCGGCATGAGTAACCCAAAGTGCCTCAGGCACCTGTAAATCCTGCAGGTGATCAAGGGCCGCGGTAACCCTCAACATCAATTGATACACGCTTTCACCCCCGCCTGGCGTGTAAAGGGCAAAGCTCGCGACCCACGTATCGAGATCCGTTTTGGGGATGTCATGCCATTTCTTTAGCTCCCAAGTGCCGAAGTCCGCTTCAGCAAGACGGGGATCGATTGCGAGATTCAAATCGGGGCGAAATTGCACAAGTTGCCTGGCGAAGACGGCAGCTCGGGACGAGGGTGATGCCCAAACCACGCAGGCCTTGGGTAGCCAAGTGGCTATTTTTTTCGCAGCAACTTGGGTGGCTGTTTCATCGAATGGCACATCGCTGGCTCCATAGCAGACCCCCGGCTCAACGAGCACCGGCGCATGCCTACAAAGCCACAGCCTCATCACCAGCCCCTAAGCCCCGCAACCCACAAAGCACCCAAGTAAAACCCAATTTCACTTAGCTGCTGTACGGCACCCAAGCCGTCACCTGTAAACCCCTGGATGCGCACACGAAGCCGCCAAGCCATATAAACCGCACATAGAGCCGAGAAAGACACCCCACCCACCATGACCAGCCCCGGAAACCAACTTAACGAGCCAATGAAAGGTGGCACGCACCAGACCAGTGCCATGCACAGCCCACGCCAAGAGATTTGAGACGCAAGGGGTTTGGATTTTGAGGTTGGTGCGTCTCCTACATGGCGGAGGGCTTTGATCACGCAGAGCGGGAAGAACCTGGAGACGGTATGCGCCATCAACAAGACACAAAGCGCCCATGTCAAAGACAGCTGCACCCACACAACCAGCAAGGCAACTTTTGTCAAGACCACCAAAAAAAGGCTCAATGCACCATAGGTGCCGATTCGAGAGTCTTTCATGATGAGCAATACGCGCTCAGGGGGAAAGCCGGTGCCCAGGCCGTCGGCCGTATCGGCCAGGCCATCTTCGTGAAAAGCACCGGTCAGGAAAATACCCGCCGCGGTGCTGAGCAATACAGCCGCCCAAGGCGTTGCAGACAGGGCTGGCAGTGTAGCGTAAACAAACCACATCACCGCCCCTGATACTGCTGCTACTACCCACCCCACCAGCGGAAAATACACGGCAGAGGCACGCAGCATGTCTGGTGAGTACCCCACCCATGCCGCTAATCGCCCCACGACAGGAATACGGGTAAAAAACTGTACAGCAATTAAAAAGTGCTTAAGGGCTTGCATTAGGTTTATGTTTTTCTTGGTCGACCGGCACTTGGCGGGCCACACCTGCAGACTCAAAGCTGGCCATGTTGTTTAGCACCTCACAGGCTGACACCAATAAGGGCCAGGCCAAAGCGGCCCCCGAGCCCTCACCCAGCCGGAGGTCCAACCGGAGCAGCGGCCTAGCGCCCAAGTGCTGGAGCATGATTGCGTGCCCGCGCTCAGCCGATTGGTGTGCAAATATGCAGCGCTGCACAACAAACGGTTGGAGCTTGCAGGCTACCAGCACGGCTGCCGAGGCAATGAATCCATCCACCACAATCACCCTGCGTTCTACAGCAGCTTGGAGTACCGCCCCCACCATGGTGGAGATTTCAAACCCACCCATGGCGGCCAGCGCATCGAGAGGCTCATGGGCCTGGTCGTGGCGCAACAAAACCTGCCGCAAGATCTGCGTTTTATGCTCTATGGCTCCGGCATCAAGACCTGTGCCCGCACCTGTGCAATCGGCAATGTCGAGCCCCAACAAACGACTCATGAGCAATGCTGCTGCAGATGTGTTCCCAATACCCATTTCTCCCAACAACAGCGCGTTGCCAGGCAGGTTTTTAATCAGATCAACGCCATTGGCCAACGCTTGGTGGCATTGCTCAAGCGACATCGCCTGGGTAAGCAGGGCATCTCGCGTGCCATGGGCAATTTTGTACCTAAGCAAACCGTGCCTGGGGTCAAAGTTATGGCTAACGCCACAGTCGGCCACGTGAAGGCAAATACCATGTTGGCGCGCTAACACACTTACGGCTGCACCGCCTGACAAAAAATTTGCGACCATTTGCCACGTCACATCGCTGGGGTAGGCCGACACTCCTTGCTGGGCTAAGCCGTGGTCTGCAGCAAATACGATCAGTTGGGGGCTTTGCAGCTGTGGCGACTCAGTGCCCAAGGTTATGGCTATTTGCATGGCCAAGCGTTCCAGGTCGCCTAACGAGCCGATGGGCTTGGTTTTGTTGTCGAGTTTGCGTTGGAGGCGCTCGGTCAGTGCGGGCTGGTCGATGTCTTCGATGGAGGGAATGGTGAAAAACATGGTTTAGCCTGCGTTTATGATCTGAAATCTACCTGGCGAAACCGATTTGCCGGCATCTTTCTAAGCGGGGGTGGACTCAATAGGCCGGACCTGCTCAGGTTTGGCAGCCGGCACCGCCATTGAACAAGGTGCTGTCTTCTCTCTAAGCGCCGCTGATCACTGCATCAAGACGGGCCCGCGTTAAATGTTGATTCAAGGTTTGTGAGAGTTTTCAGCCTAGCTTGATGCTATTACTAATTCAATATTTTTATCACCTCCTGTAGAGTTAGAGCGGGTGGAAACAAACTGAAAGGCAAGGTTTTTTTGCCTTGGTTTTTGGCAACCAAGCCTCGGGTGCTGGGGGAGGGGTAGCATTTCTGCTGGGCGTTCGTATTTTTTGGCTCCCCGATCTGGACACGAACCCCAGACCCGCAGATTAACAGTCCGTGGTGTCCAGATCCCTCCGTCTTGTCAGCCGGCCGTCAGCTTTGCTAAACTGACTCTATGAGTATTCGCGCGTTAGGCGGGCAGTGGGAGCCGATGCTGCTGGGGATCGAGCCCCGCACCTGCTATGTTTGCCACAAGGGTCTTTACCGAAACACTACCTTTTTCCGCGGCGGTTGGTCCCGCTGCACGGTCTGCGATCAGTTCGTGCACTACGGCTGCTTAGCCGGCGGTAAGGCTAAGTTCCTCAAGCAGCGTCCCCGTATCTGCAAAACCTGCCAGTCCAACCAGGCGCTAGCCTCTGGCGCCACCAAAAAGACCGTGGTCGGGGCGTGACGCGGGCCGATATCAGGGTCGACGAACCCTCCTCCCGCTGGCCGCAACGGTTTGCCGATGGCGTCCGTTTCGTGGTCGCGCCGGTCATCCTGTTCATCAGCGGATTTTCCACTACCGACTTTGTCCTGAGCGGTGCCTACACCTGGCCGCGGACCAGCCGCGTGTTAGTCCTCACGGTCACGATTGCCGTACTCACCTACGAATTCGTGTACAAGGAACAGCTGACGCGTGAGCCAGACAGCTCCCGCGCGCTGAAAATCGTGCTCTACACCTGCGCGTTGCCGTATCTCATGGGGGTTGCGGTCCTTCTCCTGCTTGCCAGGATGTAAATGGGACAGGTGTATAAAAGCGGAGCCTTCATTCAACAGTGTTTTGCGGTCCATCCCCTGTGCCTCACTCTCAAAAAGCTCGACCTTCCCGCCCGGCTGATCTTTCACTGCAGCTCGTGTAATTTGGTCCATGCGGTGGCCGTCCGGACGCTTTCGCTGCGGGTCTCCGTGATGCGGGCGGTTGAGGAAGGTCCTGGGCGCTCGGCCTCCGAGCGACTGACAGATTGCGCGGGAGCGCACCTGACCGCCATCGGAGTCCGGGCCATGGACGTCGTGCGTGACCAGATGGGACTCCGCTGCGCCGACTGCCGGAGGCTCTTCGATCTCGAAATCGGCGCCATCGAAACGCATTAACGATAATTTGGTGCGGTCTGGTAGAGGGCGGCGTTATTCAGGTACGGGAGGATGTCATGATGTCATTGGTGCAGCGACTGTGTGCATGCCTTGGGATCATCCTGGGCGTGGCTGGCTGCGTCGGTACGGGTGAAGTGGTGCCGTTGAAAATTCAGACCCTGCCGAGTCTCAAATCCGTCAATCAAAGTTTTCAGGATATTAGGGTCGTTATCGAGCCATTCGAATCCAACGCGGATGCGGACCGGCTTGGCGTGCGTACGCATCTCGGCGGCGGCGAAACAGTGTTCACGGTGCAGGACGGGAAGATCGGTACAGTACTGGCGCGGATGGTGGGCGATCATCTGGCCCGGCTGGGATTCCAAGTTTGGGTAAGCAAATCCACCGCGCAGGAGGTGCTGGCCAAACCGGATGTCGTGATCACTGGCCAGGTGCAACAGCTTTCGGTCCAGGGGCGCAGCCGGTTTTTTTCGACCGCGATAACGGCCAGGGTCAAGGCGGTAATCCAGGTGGCCAACGCGTCGGATCGCAGTACGATGCGGTTCAACCTTGACGGCATGCGCGAGAGTGCCATCTTTTGGTTTGACCCGATGGAAGTGCAGGAACTGGTGAACCGGATGCTCGCGGAGAATCTGGACAAGGTGCTGGCCGACATCCGGGTGCAGGATCGCGCGCTGCAGATCAAGTAGCGGAAAGGCTGAGGGTGGGGTCGAGAACAGGGAATCCGTTGCTTCGCCTAAGCCTGCCCCTCACCCCATCTTGACTAGATGCGCGAGCGGCGATGGGAAACACAGGCCACGCTGACCTTCGGTGAAGCGCTTGCCGTTTCCGGCCAACTGGCCGCTCAGGGGCTGACACCGGTGGCGTCCAACAAGGACGTCATCTGTTATGTCGAGGAATGGGCCGTTCGTGCGCCAGAGGAGTTCGACGCGCTCGATCCTTGGTCCACCGAAGACGTCACGCTCGTGCATCTGCGCGAGGGCTGGCAGGGCGATTTCTTTCTGTTGGCCGGTGCCTACCACACGGTCTACCAGCGCCACCAGTCCGTCGGCACCTACTGCTCGGTCAGCCATCCCTGGCAGTTGGCCGGTCCCTTTGCCCGTCACTATCCCCGTGGCATGCTCTGGCAAGGGTTCCGTCACACGCACGGGTTCATCCGCGTACGGCTGCACACGACTGAAGTGGTGACGCCGGGGGAAACCCGGGCCGATGCCTGGCGCGGGGAGTGGCTTGACGAACGCCGGCGTGCGTTTCTCGCTGCCATCAAGCTGCTGGACGTGCCGATCGACGTGCGGAACGACAACGGGCAAACCATATTGTGCTCCGACGACACAAGCCGTCCGCTGTTCTGTTCGTGGCCCGATGCCTTCGGTCCCTGCCAGTTCGAATGCAATTCGCCGGACGCCTTCGAATATCTTGTGCCCGCCAGTCGTCTGGCCGCGACGTGCGGTGGCACGCCGGCCCGCGTACGGGCTTATCTGACGGGATTTTCTGATGAGGCGCTGGACGAATTTGCCGCAGAAGCGCCCGGCACCCGTTTATCCTACCGTTGCTCGGTCCATTGCCCGCTAGGTGACGTGCCCGAAGTCTTGCGTGCGATCGCGCCGGCCGGCCGGCTCTACACAACGCTCTGCGAATTCCATACGCAGCAGATCTGGCCGGGTGGCGCCGACGCGTCGGCGATCATAGGCATCGTCGGCAGTGACGGGGGATTTCAACTTGAAGTTCGGCTCAACCGTGCGCCGCTGCAGGAGGAAAACATGACCGGCGAGTTGGAGCGGTTGCTGGGGATGCCGGTGACGTATGCGCCGCTTCTTCCCTTCCCGTGATGTATGTCCTGCTGCCGCGCATTGCAGTGCGCGTAGAGTCGCCGACCGGCCCCTTGAGACAGCATAAGACTCTCATCTATCGAACCGAGGTTCCACTGGACAGGGGCACGGCGCCTAGGTAGGCTGACGCGCAGAGTGGGAGATATAATGAAACAATGACGACGCAGATCATATTCCAGGTCGCGTCCGGAACCGCCGCACAGATTTTCCCGTCTCCACCGTTGACCATGCCCGCTCAAGGCCGGATGGGACTAATGATGGTGTGGGCGGGGCTGTTGCTTGCACTGATATGTGCGTGCCCCCCCAGTCTCTGGGCCAAGGGGGATGTCCCATCCGGAGTCCACCGAAACGTCACGGATGCTGAAACCCACTACAATCGCGGCGTCGGTTTGCAGGCCAAAAATAAACATCGGGCCGCCATTGCTGAATATCGTGAGGCGGTGCGGCTCCAACCCGATCTGGTTGAAGCCCATTATAATCTGGGCGTGGTGCTCACGGCGGTGGACGATCAGACCGGTGCGATTGCTGCCTACCGGACCGCCGTCCAGATCCGGCCGGGATTCGCCGCCGCGCATCATGCGCTCGGCGTTGCGCTGGCCAAACGTGGGGATCTCACCAGTGCGATCGAGGAGTATCGCGCCGCGTTGCAATATCAGCCCAATCTCGTGGTTGCACTCCAGGGACTCGGCGCCGCGTTGCATGCGAAGGGCGATGTGCCGGGGGCCGTGGCCGAATACCGGGCGGCGTTGAAACTTAATCCGGATCTGGTGGAAGCGCACTACAATCTGGGCCTCGCGTTCGCCGCCTTAGGCGATCAGACGGCGGCGATCGAGGAGTACCGCACAACCGTACGTCTTCAGCCGGACAACGCGCCGATCTATTTCCATCTCGGGATCGCGCTGCAGGCCAAGCGCGACCTCGACGGTGCGATCGAGGCGTACCGCCACGCGATCCGCCTACAGCCGGGCTACGCCGAGGCCCATCACAACTTGGGCTTCACGCTCAAGACCAAGGGAAATTTAGTGGGCGCCATCGCTGAATATCAGGAATCCCTCCGTCTCAACGCCAACGACGCCTACACGCACCACGATTTAGGGCTAGCATTGCAAGATAAGCAGGATCTCGACGGTGCGATCAAGCAGTACCAAATCGCGCTGAAGCTCAAACCTGATTACGCCACGGTTCATTACAATTTGGGCGTGGCACTGATGGCGAAATCGCGCCCCAGAGAGGCGGTACCGGAGTTTCGCGAATATCTGCGGCTTGCGGCCGACACGCCGGGGAACCGGGTGGGTATCGACCGCGCGAAAACCATTCTGAAAGTGCTGAGGCAGTTCGAAGACAAGCCGAAGCCGGCCGAAGCGGTAGCTCCCCCCTCTAAGCGCGGCCCATTATAGCAGGATGCCGGGAAAGGCCCCCACCGGCGAATCGATGTATCAGAAACAACGTGCAGGGGATGAAAAGTTGCTTATTGATCTGGAGAGCAAGCCCGGACGGGTCGCTCCGGCAGGTGCGGACGAAAGCAGCCATACGGCCTGCTCCCGCTACTTTTTCTCCCACTTCATGGCGTGCTGAAACACGCACTTTGGGCAGGTGTAGTGGAGATACTGCCCGTTGCCAACGAGGCGTTTCTTCATCGGCACCTTGCACCAGGTGCAGCGGCGGTCAGGAATGTCAGCTTGTGCGGGCTGGCCCGGCTGTGACGACATGCGCGGCATTGTCACTGAGCCCTCGCGCGGATGTCAACGTGCTTCCAACTCAGTTGCGAATTGACAGTGGAGAGTGAAGAGTCCTTTTAGCCCAGCAGGCTCAATGGATAACTCTCAACTCTGCAGTGTGGGCGGTCCATCGCCCAGCATCGGATCGGATTTGCGCGGGAAACGTTCTTCGAGAATCATGTAGAGCGTCGGGATCAGAAACAGCGTCAAAATCGTCGAGACGCTGAGCCCTCCGACCACCGAGCGCGCCAGCGGCGCGTTGGTTTCCCCGCCCACGCCCCAGCCCAGCGCCATCGGAGCCAGACCGACCACGGTTGCCAGCGAGGTCATGAGGATCGGCCGCAACCGCGTCCGCGACGCGAGCACGATGGCTTCGCGCAGGGCCAGGCCACGCCGCCGCAGCACGTTGGTGTAATCCACCAGCAACACGCCGTTCGAGACGACGATGCCCAGCATCATGATTACGCCCATCATCGAAGTCGTCGAGATTGTCGTACTGGTTAGGAAGAGAATCAGCCAAACGCCAGCGAGTCCAAGCGGAATTGAGAACATGATGATGAAGGGGTCGACCAGCGATTTGAACTGCGCGGCCATGACCATGTAGACGAGCAATATGGCAAGAAGGGTTGCGAAGAGGAGGCCCTCCCTCGTTTCGCGCTGCTGCTGGATCTGGCCGGCCAGCCGGATACCGAAGCCCGGCGGCAATTGTAATTGCGCGAACCGCTCGTCGAGCTCATTGCCGATGCTGCCGAGGTCGCGCCCGACCGGGTTGGCGGTGATATGGATGACACGCTGGAAGTATTTGCGCTCGATTTTCACTGGTCCGGCGTTGAACTTGATCAAGGCCAAGTTCTTGAGCAGTACCGGCTCGCCGGTTCGCGCCGTCAGGATTACGTTGTTTTCGAGGTCGCTCAGCTCCTTTCGATATTGCTCGGCTAGCCAGGCACTGATGTAATACTCGTTGCCAGTCTGTGGATCGGTGTAGATGATCGGATCAGTTCGGCCGTTGCCGACCATTGAGTAGAGGACGGCGTTGGCGACGTCGGTCTCGCTAATGCCCAGCAGTGCAGCCTTCTCGCGGTCCACCTGCACGTTGAGCTCCGGATAGTTTTCTTCCCGGCTGACTTCAATGTCAGCCAGGCCCTTAACCTCGTGCATCACCGCCTCCACCTGTTTGATGGCGGTCCGGGCTTTCTCAAATTCATAGCCGTAGATTTCGACATCCACCGCCTTCTGCGAGCCGAAGCTGGTCACGCGCTTGACGATCCCTCCAGGGTCAAAGAACATGGCGACGCCGGGAAAGAGCTTGGTGATCTTCGGTCGGACGTCGTTCATGATCTGGACCTGACTTCTCGTCCGCTTGTCCGGCGAGACCAGGTAGGCTTGCACAAGCGAGGTGTGCGGACCGGTGTTAGGGTTGAACAGCGACGAACGGCCTTGCTGGAGCACACCGGTGCTGGAGACGATCGTGTCCAATTCCTCCGGCCGGATGTTTTCCCGGAGGACCTTTTCGATCTCCGCTACCTGGTGCTCCGTTTTTTCCACCCGCTGACCCACCGGCGCGCGCACGACGATGCGGAATTGGCTTTCATCGGTGACGGGGATGAACTCAGAACCAATGAACGGCAGCAGGGCCAAGGTGCCTAGAAATAGCGTCAGAATCGAGCCGATGACCGTCTTGCGGTGCGATAGCGTCCAGTCCAGCGCCTGCTGGTAGCCGTCATCCAGCCGTTCGTAATACCGCCGGCTGCGCTCGATAAAGCGGCGCCACCAGTCGGGCAGATTGCGCGCGGCTTCCTCCTCCGGCTTGAGGAACTTGTAGCAGAGGCAGGGCGTGACCGTCCGCGAGATGAAGAACGATGTGAACAGTGAGATAGCGATCGTGAGCGTAAGTGGGATGAGCAGCAGCCGTGCAATACCGATGACGAAAAACATCGGGAGAAACACCACGACAGTTGTCACGGTGGATACGAAAATTGGCATGGCCACCTCGCGGGCTGCGTTCACGATGGCGTGCCAGCGAGAGGGATCCTTGTTGAGATGTCGCTGGATGTTTTCCAGCTCGACGATCGAGTCGTCCACCAGACGGCCGACGCCGAGCGCCAGCCCGCCAAGTGTGAAGATGTTGAGCGTCATACCGCTGAAGAACATGACAATGAACGTCACCAGGATCGAGAGAGGGATGGCGATAGAGATGATGGCCGTGCTGGTCAAATTGCGGAGGAACAGCAGAATGACCGCCGCCGCCAGCAGCGAGCCATGCAAGGCCTGCTCGGTTAGGTTCTTGATCGCCATGCGGATGTAGAGCGACTGGTCGAACGAAATGCCTAGTTTCACGCCGGGGGGGATCCCGATCATGTTGGGCAGGGTGCGCTGGAGTGCGTCGACCACCTCCACCGTGTTGGCGATCGGTTGCTTGTTTACGCGGAGGTAGACCCCGCGCTGACTGTCGATGCGTACAATGTTGGTCTGGATGTCGGAGGAATCAGTGACGATTCCCAGATCGCGCACCCGTACCGGGTTGCCTCGTGAGTCCACTTTTACGACGACGTCGTGGATCGGCTCAACGGTCTTGAACTGATTGTTCGTGAAGACGTTGTAATCGAGATTGCCCGCTTTGATGTCGCCAGACGGCAGAATCAGATTGGCGGCCTTGACGGATTTGACAACGTCCAGAATGGATAGGCCGCGCGCGTGCAAGAGTGCCGGGTCAAGACTGATGTTGATTTGGCGGATCTTGCCACCCTCGACCGTGGCCGCGGCCACGTTGTTGATCTGCTCAATCTGCGGCGCGATGGTATTGAAGGCCAGGTCGTAGAGTGCGCGTTCGTCCAGGTTGTCGCTGCCGACCGTGACGTAGGCCACGGGGATGTTGGAGACGTCGAACTTGACGACGAAGGGCTGCAAGACGCCTGGAGGCAATTGATTGAGAATCTGGGTGATGCGCTGCATCACCTCCATCTGGCCCACGTTGATGTCGGCTCCCCAGTTGAACCAGACCTGTACCGCGCCCAGCCCAAGTTTTGAAAAAGACTCGACGTGCTCGACGTTCGAGGCCGAACTGACGGCTTTCTCAATCGGATAGATGACACTTTGTTCGATATCCACCGGCGGCGCCCCTTCGTAGATGACACCGACGAAGACCACTGGCACGGAAATGTTCGGGAAGAGGTCCACCGGCAGGCGCTGGAGCGACGTCGCTCCCAGGACCACCATGGCAAGGGAGAGCATCAAAATGCCGACGCTGTTGCGGAGCGCGAGGATCGTCAGCCACATGGCGGTGCCGGGAAGCGTGAAACGTGAAGTGTGAAGCGTCGAAGAGTCGTCATGGTTAAGAGATGCCCTTTATAAGGGCCGCTTCACGTCGGTTTCCAGTGGGTGGACTTCGACGACGGTGCCGTCGCTGACGAGGTCCTTACCGGAGACGATCACCTGCTCGTCTCCGGTCAGCCCCCTCGTGATCTCGACCCTGTGCTCGCTGCGGGCGCCTAGGTCGACGGCGACTTGGCGTGCCTTGCCCTCGCGCACCACATAGACGTACTGGTTGTCTTCGAGTCGAGTGACGGCATCAATTGGAATCTGAATCGCATTCCGGTGCACGCCCACCTTGAGCGCTACGCGAGCGAACATGCCGCCCTTGAGTAGGCGGTCCTTATTCGCCAGATCCACCTCCACGGTCATCGTGCGCGTGTTGCGATTGACGGCCTGCACGGTTCGCGTCACCGTGCCGGTGAAGGTACGGTCCGGATAAGCTTCGGCGCGAATCTCCGCTGGCTGGCCAATCCTCACGAGGGGGATATCTTTTTCGACTACCTCGATTAGTGTGCGAACGGTTTCGATATCGTGCAGACTCAGGATGCCGCGCGACATGGTCGAGGTGCTAGCCGTTGAGCCAGTCACGTAGGCGCCAGGATCGAGATTGCGCTCGGCGACATAGCCGTTGAAGGGCGCGCGGATGTAGGAATAGGCCAGATTGGTCTCGGCCTGTTGCAGTGCCACCTCCATCTGTTTCACCTGTGCGCGTGCCGCCTCGAGCTGCGCCGACACTCCGTCGAAATTCACCTGCGCTGTATCCAAATCCTGCTGCGAGACAAATTGATCCTTGATCAGCGCCTTCATACGGTCGAGCGTCAGTTTGGTGTTACGGAGATTGGCGTCCTGTTTCAGGACCTCGGCCTGGGCCGACGCCAGATTGGCTTTGGCCCGATTGACGGCATGGAGATAATCCGTGTGGTCAATCTCCACTAGCAATTGATCGGCCTTCACGACGTCACCCTTGTCCACGTACATCTTAGCGATGTAGCCATCCACGCGCGAAAAGAGGTTGACCATTTGATAGGGGCCGATATCAGCCGTGTACTCGAGGCGGACGTCCAAATCCTGCCGCACCGGCGTGGCCGTGCTGACCGTGATCACGCGGCCCTTACGCTGGTCACTCTTGGCCCCGCTGCTGGTTAGCTTGAACGTGATCAGACCGGCCAGCACGAGCAGGATTACGACAAAGATGGTGACGAGGGGGTGGAGCCGCAGCCGGTTCATGCGCTGGTCTTTCCGCCGTTCGTTTGAATGCCGTTAAGGAACAGCGAGACGTAGCTCTCAATGCACTCTTCCTGGGACCGGTGCAGAGCCACGCCGAACAGTTCATGCAGCAGCCGATGGTGCGCAATCAGGCCCATGAAGGAGCGGGCGCCGAGCAGGGGATCTACACGGCGGAATGCGCCATCGCGGGTGCGCTGTTCAATGTAGGCCGCGAGGTAATCGTAGAAGACCCGGTGTTGATTCTTGAAGAACATCTTTGAGAGTTCGTGCCCTTCCAGCGCGCTGAAAAGCAGCAGGCGCAGGAGGGTTGGGTCGGCATTGCGCCGGATGCGGTGGCGGGCAAGGGTGGTAAAGACAAGCCGGTCGTCCTTCTTTTTCGCCGCATCCTCCACGGCGACCATCATCTCTCCAAGCGGGACCTTCTCGGCCAAAATGGCCGCGTAGAGCGCGCGCTTGGTCGGGAAGTATTTGAAAACCAGCGCCTCGCTGCAGCCGGCGGTTCTGGCAATCGCCTTGGTCGTCGCGCCGGTGAAGCCGCGCCGCGCGAAGAGCGCCGCCGCCGCCGCGATGATACCTGCCTGCCGCTCCTGTCCGGACGCCTTCCGCTTGCCGTTCTTCTTCATGCTTGGCATAGATAGGTAAGTGATTACTCACTTACCTATGACGATACCACGCAGCTTGACCAATGAGCAAGGCAAAGCTGATTTGGAAAAGAGAACGCGGAGCGATTACTGACGAAGCCTGGCCCAGGCCTGCTGATATTCCTCGAACGAATCCACTTCCATCCACCCCTTGTAGATGGGCACGGCCTCGACGGTCTGGCCGCGGTCGATCAGTTCCTGGAGGAGGTCGGTGAGGGAGGCTTTCTGGAGCGTAGGCGCTTCGTGGAAGCCCTTGCCGGTTTTTTGGCCTGCGTCGTGATAGGCCTGCTTGAAGGCTTCCGTGGCTTTTTCGGAGAGCATTGCCATGCCGATGAACTCGCCATGCGCTTGGCCGTGGGCGATGTGCTGGCCGATCTTGCGCACGCGCGGCTGGTTGTCCGGCATGACGAAGCGGCCCGTGCCGCCTGCTGACGGAGCATGCTCCAATGTCACGAGGTCCGGCTTGAGATGCGGCGGCGGGGTGCCGGTCTTCGGTCGATCCGACCAGGCCAAGTCGACCACGATGGCCATATCCGCTGGGCACTTCAAGAGTTTTTCCAGTACAGCCGCGTCAAAGATGATGTCGCCATAAAGGAAGAGACAGCGACCTTTCATGGCCGGTTCAGCGCAAAAGATTGAGTAGAGCTCGCCGGTTTCCTCATAGCGGTCGTTGTCGTAGTACTTGATGTTGGAAAGGTTGATCGCGTTTTTTTTGTAGCCGCGGACGAGGGCAATGTCCTTGATGTTGCAATCGTTGAGCGCCGCCACCTGCCGTTCGAGAATGGTCTTGCCCTTGATGTCCAGCAGGCACTTGGGTTTGTCCTCGATCAGGGGCAGGAGCTGTTTTTCAAACCCTGCCGCCGCGATGATCGTCGTGATCTTCTCACCGCCCACAGGCAGAAAGTTCTTCTCATCCTCCTCCATCTGCGGGACACCGACAATGTCGTAGACTTCC
This sequence comes from Nitrospira sp., assembly GCA_016873435.1. Taxonomy (NCBI): domain Bacteria; kingdom Pseudomonadati; phylum Nitrospirota; class Nitrospiria; order Nitrospirales; family Nitrospiraceae; genus Nitrospira; species Nitrospira sp. The sequence goes on along the minus strand of VGXF01000006.1, from coordinate 6,595 downwards.
GGCAGGGTGACGATGCGGTCGTTGGCCACGCCGGGCCGCGTGTCCTTCTTGATCAGCTCCAGCGTATCGCGCATGTTCCGGATGGCCGCGCGCACCGGCTGGTTGGCATAGATGATAATCTTGACGCCTGCGTCTTCCATTTCCTTCGCTGTGGTCTGGTCGAAGATGGTCGGTACGACGACGATCGGGACCCGACACGAGAGCGCCCTGTAAACTGACTTAAGCTCGTCGAAAGTTTTCGATTTGGAATGAATCAGGATCGCGTCCGCACCAGCTTCTGCGTAGGCCTCTGCGCGCTTGATAGCTTCGTCCTTGCCCCAGCCCGCAATCAACGCCTCCGTGCGAGCGATCACCATGAAGTCTGGCACGGTCTGCGCGGCCTTGGCTGCCTTGATCTTGCCGCAATGCTCTTTGATGGGAATCAACTCGCGGCGGACGCCGGCGTAGAAGCTGCAGCGTTTGGGATAGACGTTGTCTTCAATGCAGATGGCGGCCACACCCACGCGCTCACGGTCGCTCACCGTGCGCATGACGTTCAGCGCGTTACCGTAGCCAGTATCGCAGTCAGCGACAATCGGAATGTTGATCGTTTCAGCGATGCGGCGTTCGACGGCGAGTTGTTCGCTAGAATCAATGAAGCTCGCATCCGGAATGCACTTGAGCGAGGCGGAGATGGCGAATCCGCTGGCCCAGACGCCGTCGAAGCCCGCACGCTCGATCAGCTTGGCGCTGAGCGCGTCGTGGGCACCGACAATTTTGATTGCGCCGGGGCGCTTCAGAAGTTCACGCAGTTTGGTGGCTTGATGCATGAGGCGCATGATGCGAGACGGGCGCGCGAATTGTCAATCTAGTTGTCGATTGTTGCCGATCAATTCACCGTATCACTGATGGCATCCTGGAAGGTCGGCAGCAGCATCCGGCTTTCGAAGAAAATCACGCCGCGTTCCTGTTTGGCGTCGAAGGAAAGATTAATCTCAGTTTCCGGGCCGCGCCAGTTGTGCAGAGTGAGCGTGCCCACCGAAAGCTGACCCGGTGTGCGGTCGAGGGGGCCGTACGTGGTTTCTAGATAGGCCAGCACCTTTTTGTGGGTCTGGTCGCCCTGGTAGCGGACTATCACACGGGCAAATTTCCCATCGATCGTCAGCAGGCGCATCATCTCGATTTTGGCTTCGCCCAGCGGTGGAGGGCCGCTTTTCAATTCGTAGCCTTTAATCCGCGTGGTGGATTCCACCAGCGCATAGTCGTCCAGCGTCTTGAAGGTAGTTCCCCAGGTAATGCCGCCGAATCCCTGGGGGTCGTTGATCATGGGGACGGCGTGAGCGGAGCCGGCAAACGGAAGTACTGCGCCGACAGTCAGCCCTAAAATAATGAGACGAGCCGAGGGCAGGCGCATGGCCGCCTCATTAGTAGGCGCTATCCGTGAGCGAATCATTGAACCGGGGGGCCAGCACGGTGCTTTCGATGAACAGGAATCCGCGCTCACCCATGCCATCAAAGGTCATGTTGACCTCGGTGTCCGTGCCGCGCCAGTTGTACTGCTGATTGGCGCTCCGCATCATCTGGCCGGGGGTGCGGTCCAGCGGGCCGTAGAGCAGTTGAAGATGGACCAGGACTTTCGCCAGCGTGTCCTTGCCTTTGTAGCGAATGGTCACGCGGGCAAATTTTCCGTCTACTGCGGAGAAGCGCATCGTGTCGACGGCGGCGTCGCCAAACTGCAGCGGACTGCTCTTGCGGTCATATTCCTTGATGCGGTTGGCGGTAGTGACCAGTGCGAGTTCCGGCCGATCGTTCAACGAGGTGCCCCAGGTGATACCGCTGAAGCCTTTTGGGTCGCTGACCATGGGGACGGCGTGGGTGACAGGCACGCTGATCACAGCCCACATGCACACGGCGGTGAGAAGAGGAAAGCGATGGCGTAAAGTCAGCATGAATCGCTCCTGACGTGTGGCACAGTAACACGATCACGGCTCCTTGTGAATCCCCCGGAGGCTTGGCTATAATGCGCGCGGTCGGTCGGCAGATGAGGCCGGCCGTTGTTGTTTCTGAAGGGACGATATGATCGATAGCGACGTATTCGTGCAGGCCCTACAGGACGTAGGCTTTGATTTCTTCACCGGTGTGCCGGACTCCATATTGGGCGGCATCATTGAAACCCTCATGGAGCGGCGTCTGTATACCCCTGCCGTGCGTGAGGACGAGGCGGTGGCCATAGCGGCCGGCGCCTATATGGCGGGCAAGGTGCCGGCGGTGCTCATGCAGAACTCGGGCCTGGGCACGTCCATGAACGCGATCATCTCGCTCAATGTCATCTACAAACAGCCCTGCCTACTGTTGATTTCGTGGCGCGGGTTTCAGGGCAAGGACGCGCCTGAACATCTGGTCATGGGCGAGAACATGACGCAAGTGCTGGACTCGGTGAAGATTCCGCATCGCACCATTTCCGAGCAAACGCTGGTGGACGACCTCCGGTGGACCGCGCAGACTTTCATGAAGGAGCGCGTGCCAGTGGCACTGCTGCTAAAAAAAGGTATCGTCAAGTCGCTCCATCCATGAAGTGCATCTCGTCAAAATGATTTTGTTTCACAAACGAGGAAATACGAGTGTGGCGAGGAAAGAATGAGACCCGAAGAAGGCACCATGCAGAGCCGCGCGCGGGCGATCGCCGCGCTGCTGGAGCAGTTGAAGGACGAACCGGTCATCATCTGCAACGGCTTTCCGTCGCGTGAGGCGCATAAGATTGCGGACCGGGCGACGCATTTCTACATGATCGGCTCCATGGGCGTAGCGGCAGCCATCGGCCTTGGCGTGGCGCTGCACAAGCCGAATAAGAAGGTCGTCGTGTTCGACGGGGACGGCAACGTGCTCATGGGCATGGGGACGCTGGCGACCGTCGCCGCTCTGAGGCCGAAAAATTTTGTGCACGTCGTGCTGGATAACGAAGTCTACGGCACCACGGGCAATCAGCCGACAATTTCGAACGTCGTGCGGCTGGAGCACATTGCAAAGGCGGCCGGCTACGTTCACGTCGAGCGCGTCATTGAGCGTGAGGACATCGTCTACGAGTTCAAGGAGATGCTTAAGAAGGACGGCCCCAGCATGCTGCTCATCAAGGTGACCGAGCAGACCGAGGATGCCGACCGCGTACTGATCGAGCCGCACGATATGACGCAGCGGTTTAAGAAAGCGATTGAATAGCCAGCGATGCATGCTGAATGTAGAATGATAAACGAGCGGAAAGACCCAAGCCCGTTTCGTTCATCGCTCCTCAGTCATCGCGCCAAGTTCTTATGATTCTTCTCAATCCCGGACCGGTCAATGTCACTGAGCGTGTCCGCAAGGCGCTCCACAAGCCCGATATCTGCCATCGTGAGCCGGAATGCGCGGAACTGCTGCAGGGCATCCGGCACAAACTCCTGAAAGCGTTCGTACCAGGAGCGGAATCTGAGTACACGGCCGTGCTGCTGACCAGCTCGGGCACCGCCGCCGTCGAAGCCGCGGCGCTCTCCTCCCTCCCGCACGGCAAGCGGATGCTTGTAATCAACAACGGTGTCTATGGTGAACGAATTTCCAGCATGATCGGTGTGCACCGCCTGGGCGTGGCTGAGCTGAAGATGGACTGGACGAAACGGCCCGATCCGGAACAATTACGGCTGGCGCTGCGGCAGCACCAGGAAGTGCACGTAGTGGCGATGGTGCACCACGAAACAACGACGGGGTTGATCAATCCGATAAAAGAGATTGCCGAGGTAGTGGATAGCCAGAACCGCGCCTTTCTCGTGGACTCGGTTAGCGGACTGGCGGGCGAGGCGCTCGACATCGCAGGCTCGAAGCTCTACATGGTTGCCGGGACGGCAGGCAAATGTATCCAGGGTTTTCCCGGCATGTCCTTCGTGCTGATTCGCAAGGGATTCATGGAACGGATGAAGGGCTATCCCATGCGTTCCTGGTACCTGCACCTGCCTCATTATTATGAGGACAATCAAGCGGCGGCCATCCCCTTCACGCCGGCCGTGCAGGTGGCGTATGCGTTCAACGAAGCGCTTGATGAATTGCTCGAGGAGGGCGTGGCCACTCGCATCCAGCGGTATAAAAAAGTCTCTGCGAAAATCCGTGAGCGCATGAAGGCGCTGGGCGTCAAGCCGCTGCTGCCGGCTAATCATCAGTCCAACACGATCACCTGCTTCCATCTGCCTGAGGGCCTAGCCTATCAGACGCTGCACGATCGCCTGAAAGAACAGGGCTATGTGATCTATGCGGGGCAAGGAAAATTGGAGAGCAAAGTGTTTCGCATTGCCAATATGGGCGCCCTATCTGTGCAGGACGTGGACGGATTTCTCGCTGCATTTCAAAAAGTATTGGAAACCTCGACCATCCGCACATGAAAGCGATCATCCTGGCGGCAGGTGTAGGAAAACGGCTCTGGCCGGTCACGCAACATCACCCCAAGTGTTTGATCCAGTTTGGTGGGCAGCCGCTCATCGTGCGCTACCTCCGGTCGCTCGCGGCTGTGGGCGTTCGGCAGGCGGTCCTCGTCGTCGGGTATAAAAATAAAATGATCCAGGCAGCCGTCGGGTCGGGGCTGCACGGCGTCGCGGTGCGCTATCTCGAGAGCGATCAGTACCAGAGAGGCAGTATCACCTCGCTGTGGCGCGCTCGCGAAGAATTGAACGGCGACGCTGTGATCATGGATGCCGATGTGCTGTTTCATCAGCAGATTCTCGAACGCTTGGTGAAGTCGTCTCACGCGAACGCGCTCTTGATGGATGAATCGGTGAAGCAGACCGGCGAAGAGTGCATGGTGGTCTCCCAGGGTGGGCGGGTGATCGCACTGACGAAGAAAATCCCGGAGCAGTACGATCTGGCTGGGGAGGGCGTCGGGTTTCTGAAGGTCCGTGGTACGGACACGGGGACGCTCATCAAATCCGTGGGCGCCTATGTGGAGCGCGGCAAGCTGGACATGGAGTATGAGGACGCCCTGCTGGAGTTTTTCCGAGACGTGAGGGTCGGCTTCGAGCGGATCGGGGGGCTGCCCTGGACCGAAATCGACTTCGAGGACGACATCGCGAAAGCCGAGCGGGAGATTCTGCCAAAAATGGAAGGCTAGGGGGGAGGGCACGCGGCGAGAGGGCGCCCTCTCTCACCGCGTGCCTGCAAGTGATGATGGGCCAGACCATTCCCAACGAGCAGCTGGCCGTGCCGGCGGGGTCGTCGCTGGTCAGCGCCATCGTGATCGCGGCGCCGGGCATCTTTGGTTCGGCTTCGCCGGTCGGGCAAACGGTGGGGCCGCTGACAGTGGTGGGGGGGCTGCCGTTGTTCGTGCGCGTCATCCTGACGCTGCAGCGGGCCGGCGTACAGAGCGTCACGGTCGTGGCCGGCGATGACGAGCTGCAGCTCAAGCGCGCGCTAGCGGGTAACCCGAGAATCACTGTGCCGGTCCGATGGTGGCCAGCCCGTGAATTTCCCGCCAACGATTACACGACATGGGACGCGCTCGCGCATGAAATGAAGGGGGCCTGTGTGGTAGTCGGCGCGCAGATGGTGTTGTCGCGCCAGCTTCTCGAAGTGTTGGCGGGCGAGGCGGCAGCTGCTGCGGGAGCCCTAACCGTGGTCTGCGATGGGCGCGCCACAGATCTGGCGGTGGTGCAGCCGGTGCTGCTGCGTGTCGCCACACCGATCAAGAGCGAGTCACCGCCGCTGCAAGCCCTGCTGGGGCGTGCTCAGGCGGACGGCCTGGTGACGACCTTCGAAACTTCCGTGACGTCGCGCTGCTGGTGTCTGCGCGTGGACGATCTGGACTCTGCGACGAGGGCCAAGGAGAAATTATTTGCATCGCTCCGTGGCCAGTACGAAGGATTTGTCGACACCTATTTCAATCGCAAGATCTCGGCGCTGCTCAGCCAAATGTTTCTGGCGCTGCATCTCTCGCCCAATGCCATCACGCTGGTGGCCACGGCGGTCGGCATGCTGGCGGCGGCGGTCTTTTCGGTGGGGACCTATGCGGCCGGGATTATCGGCGCAGTGCTCTTTCAATTGTCGGCCATTATCGATTGCTGCGACGGCGAAGTAGCCCGTCTGACTTTCGCCGAATCGCCGTTCGGCGAGCAACTGGACATCATGACGGACAACCTGGTGCACATGGCGATCTTCGGCGCCATCGGACTGGGCGTGTTCCGGGCGCATGGCGGATGGAGCAGCGGCGGCACGGTGTGGCTGCCACTGGCGCTGAGCAGCGCGGCAGTGTTTGCCAATATTGTGTCCCTATGGCTAATGACGAGGGCTAAGACAGCTCAGGCGCAGAACGCCTGGCGCACGCCGGAGCAGGCGGCTCGCGCGGAGTTTATCCTCAAGAACATGGCCAGCCGCGACTTTTCCATTCTCCTGCTTGCCTTTGCGGTGATCGGGAAGCTGGAATGGTTTCTGTGGCTCGCGGCCATCGGCGCGAATCTGTTCTGGCCGATGCTGGCGTGGGTGATCCGCCCTTCTGCCACGACTCGTGCTTAGCCGAATGCTGAACACGGCGGTGAACTTTTTTCACTTCGCGTTCTTTCAAAGCGATGAGTTGGCAGTATCCAGTACCCGGAACTGATCACTGAAA